>WUAK01000018.1 GCA_009827205.1 Phycisphaeraceae bacterium
CCTGGCGTACCACCCGCCGGGGAACGTACTCACCTCGACATCCGGAACGAGCGGCGCCCTAGGCGGCTGGCTCTCCTCGAACTCGACGCTGGGTTCCTGACCAGGCGCCAGCACGATGACGACGTCTCCCGCTTCTGCCTCGGGACCAAGCGTGACGCGGACACGCTGATCATTGAGTTCATTCTCGGGCACCGCGCACTCGACATAGAGCATCCACCGACCGGCTGGTTCACGATAGAGCAGCGCGCCGCACCGATTCACACCAGCACCGGGCGCTATCGGGACTGACGACGACTGAAGTGCCGCCAGTGACCAGTCGCCGAAAAACCGATCGATACGCAAACCAGGCGGGCTCGCCTGCAGATTAACGCCCGGCACCGAGAGCACCCGTTCCTCGCTCCCGACGCGCGCGACGACCGCCGGTAATTCCCCGCCCGCAACAATCGTTCCAACCTCGTACGCTCGCGCGCGGAGCTGCCCGAGCGAGGAGAGGTCGGCTGCCTCGACATCGAACCTGCTCGCGACCGAAGCTAGCCTGGGCTCGTAGGCCGCGTTGACGACCGCGACCGTTGCCAAGTGTTGCCCGGTCGCCGGGTCTGATCTGGGGGCATCGCTCACGACCCACGCGTGCGACTCGGGCTGATCGCTGAGCCAGAGTCTCGCGCGGCGTGCGCGCTCGCGGGGCTGGAGCCTCTGATCGAGCAGATCCGAGAGCAAGCGGTTGATGCCCTCACGCTCTAAAGGCCAGAACGGCGCGATCTCGCCCGCTCCGAAATCAACGATCGCACACAGACGCTGACGCACTCGCTCGGCGAGTTCGTCATCCGCCTGATCGAGTCTTGCCAAACCGATCGCCCATCTCGATTCGCGCTGCCGCGCCAGAGTTTCAAGCGTCTCGCTGCGCAGTTTCCCCGATGCCCACTCGACGTCACCAACAGTTCTTCTGACACTCCCGTCAAGCTCGACCACACGCTGCTCGATGCTGGGCGACAGCTCACCCACCATCAGCTTGTATCGCCATCTGATGAACGGGTTCTCTCGCATGGGTTCAACAAGAAAGCGGAGCCTGACCGACTCGCGCATCGAAGGGGGAATCGGGCTCAGCCATGCTCGCGACGACACACGCGATGCAACGACCGCTGGATCGGGCCGCCAGTTCACCGAATGACGCCGGCCGGCGATCCAGACACCCTGACCGACCGCATCGATCGGCGGATCAACCATCACGGCCCACGTGCCCACCTCGTCGTTGGGTATGCCGCCCTCTGCGACCTCCGCGACGGTCCTGGCGGACCATTCACCGGCGGGCTCGAGCCAGGATCCGGCAGATTCACCGTATCTGACCCCGATCCACATCAACCGCGTCTCGAGCTCGCGGCCGTCGTCGAGCACGACCTCGCCGACGTCCTCGGGCAGGTATCCCCCGACAAGCTCGACCATCACCATCAGAGGCAGGCCGAGCACAGCATCTATCCGCTCGGTTGGAAAGACCCCATAGCGTGGGTCGTCGAGAAGCTCTTGAGGAACCGGCTCAAAGGCGGTTTCTTCCTCCTTGACGCTGCCACCGCAACCGACGATGAGGAACAACAACAACGCGAGAACCAGCCATCCCTGCAGAGCGCGCCGAAATCTGGCACAATACGGGCCAACTTCAGGGGATCCAATCATGCAAAGTACAGCCAAGGCACTTATCGCAGAGTTCATCGGGACATTTGCGCTCATCTTCTTTGGGTGCGGGAGCATCATCGTCGCCAACGACATGGGCGGCTCGCTCGTCACCGTTGCGCTCGCCTTCGGACTCGTGCTGGCGGTCTTCGTACCCGCGTGCATGTACATCTCCGGTGCCCAGTTCAACCCCGCCGTATCGGTGGCTCTGACAGTCATCGGCAAGCAGGACCCGATGCGGACAGCCATGTTCATCGCCGCTCAGCTCTTCGCAGCAGGCTGCGCAGCCGGGATGCTCGTCGTCATCCACGGCAAGGACATCGCCAACTCCGACGCCGCCCGCCTAGGCGCCTCTCTCGGCTCACTGAGCGATGCGGGCAAGGTCCTCGAAGTCTTTCTCATGGAAACGCTTATGACCTTTGCCCTCATGTTCGTTGTCCTCGCGGCTGTTGTTGACAGCAGAGCCCAGAAATATGCGGGGGTCTGCGTAGGCGGTGTCGTCGCCGCCTGCGTCGTGACCGGGGGCCCGCTCACCGGTGCATCGATGAACCCCGCTCGTAGCTTCGGACCAGCGCTCTACGGCAACTGGGACATGCACTGGGTCTACTGGGCCGCCCCGATCCTCGGTGCGTGTCTCGCCGCGGTGGTCTACAAGCTCGTCTGGGAAGATCAGACGCCCGAAACCGCCGAGGGTTCGTAATTCGTCTCAGACCGCCAGCTCGCGGGGCAGCGTCTGGACCGCGTTCTCGATGATCTGATCAGTATCGATCCGGTCAGCGTCGGCTTCGAAATTCGTCAGAATCCGGTGACGCAGTGCCAGCTTGGCGATTTTCTGAATGTCGTCCACGCTCACGCTTGGCCTGCCCGACACGAGAGCCCGGCACTTGCCCGCCAGCACGAGCGCCTGGGCCGCCCGAGGTGACGCTCCGACGGAGACGTACTTGTTCACCATCGGCGTCGCAAACTCGCCCTCTGGGTGAGTCGAGAGCACCAGACGGACCGCGAAATCCTGGACGTGATCCGCGATCGCGACCATCCGCACGAGAGTCTGGTATCTCAGGATCGACTCGGCATCGAGCACAGGCTTGATCGTCGGCGCATCGCCGCGAGTTGTCCGGTTCAGGATCTCAGACATCTCCTCGCGCGATGAATAGCCCACCAGCAGCTTGAAGAAGAAGCGATCCAGCTGCGCCTCGGGCAGCGGGTACGTGCCCTCCTGCTCGATCGGGTTCTGTGTTGCCATCACGAAGAACGGCGCGGGCAGCTTGTGCGATTCGCCTGCAACCGTCACACTCCGCTCCTGCATCGCCTCAAGCAGCGCAGACTGCGTCTTGGGGGTCGCGCGGTTGATCTCGTCGGCGAGGACGATCTGAGCAAAGATCGGTCCGGGCTGGAACGTGAACTCGCGCGAAACACCGCCGCCAGCGCGCTCGACCTCGGTCACGATCGTCGTGCCCGCGATGTCAGCCGGCATCAGGTCGGGCGTGAACTGAACCCTGCTGAAATCCAGGCTCAGCGCCTCAGACAGCGAGCGGATCAGGAGCGTCTTGCCGATCCCCGGCACACCCTCGAGCAGCGCGTGGCCGCCCGTAAACAGACATACCAAGACACCGTCCACGATCGAAAGGTTGCCCACGACGACCTTGCCGATCTGCTCGCGGACCGCGGCGTAGTCCTTGCGGAACTGCTCGCCAAGTTTCTCGAGTTCACCAGGACTGAGGTTCTCGATGTCGCCCGCGTGATCGGCCAATGGTTATACCTCGTCCTCTTCCTGCGCCACGTTCGACGCGATACTGATCAGCCGCTGCCCCGGTTGCGGCGGGATAGCCTGCTTGGGAGAAACAACCGTCAGCTTGCCGGTCTCGCCCAACACGAACAAGGGTATCGCGTTCTCGCCCCGCTCCTTGCGGAAGTCCTCGATCGTGTACTCGGGTGTGAGATCTGTGACGAGCACGCCCCCGCTCTTGCCGAACAGCGCCGTCAGCGCGCGGTACGAAGCGTCCGGACCCGACAGAAGCCGCCCCTCGGCTTCCGGGTGCTCCTCTTGCTCCTCGGCCTGCCTTCCCGGGAGCCGGTACACGCTCGCGCGCTCAAAGTGCCTGACCATCTTCTGCGCCGCGAGCGTGTTGACCTGATCATTGGGCGTCAGCGCGATGAACCGGCCGATCCCAGCGAGTTCGATATCGTCGAGCGCCTGGTCGTTCAGTACGCTCCCGTGGTACGCGGGCACCCCGTCCATCCATGCCGCGGCGGTGTTCGAGTAGTTCGTGTCCACGATCATGACGTGCACGCCGAGCGACTTGAGCTTCTTCCCGATCGCCCTGGCCCAGGGTTGACCGCCAAGAATCAGAATCCCCTGCGGGTTCGTGTCAGCGAGCTTGAGCATCCTCGCAACGATCGGGGAGAAAAGCCCATACACCATCACTGTCCCGATGATCACCGCGAACATCAGGGGCGCAAGCCGGTCCGCCTCTCCCGGGTAGCGATCCGAGAGCTCATATGCGAGCACAGGCGCGATAGCCGCGGCAACAATACCTCTAGGCGCCACGCTCGAGAGCAGCACTTTCTCACGCCAGTTCAGACGGGATTTGATCGTCGAGAAGAAGACCGCGATCGGGCGGATCACCAGAATCAGCAACAAGACAAAGAACACCGCAGAGATACCGAGGTCTTGAAGGTCACCGAGTTCCAGTCTCGCCGCGAGCACAACGAACAGCGACGAGATAAGGAGCACCCGCAGGTTCTCCTTGAACTCCAGGATGTGCTCGATGTCCGCCGACTTCTGGTTCGCCAGGTACACGCCCATCACCGTGGTTGCCAGCAGACCCGCTTCCTTCTGGATCGAGTCGCACACCGCGAACGTCACGACCACCATGCCGAACGAAACCGCGTTCTGCAGGTAGTCCGGCACTAGGTAGTTCTTGATGAAAAGGGCCATCAGCCAACCGGCAAGCAAGCCGAGTCCACCGCCCCAGATGATCGTGTTGATAACGCCGTAGAACACGTCGCTCGCCGCGGACTGCGCACCACCGGCGACGACAGCCTCGAACACGAGCACCGCCAGCAGCGCGCCGATCGGGTCGATGACGATGCCCTCCCAGCGGAGGATGGAGCCGGTCGCGCCCTTGGGTCGCATGTGCCGAACCAGAGGCGTCACCACCGTCGGCCCGCTCACCGTCAGGATCGCGCCGAACACGAGCGCCAAGCCCCAAGGCAGCTTGAGGATGAAGACCGCCGCCAGCGAAGCCAGCACCCACGTCACCGCGGCCCCGACCGAGACGAGCATCGTGATGACCTTCGCACCGGTGCGGAGTTCCCTGAACCGGAGTGTCAGCCCGCCCTCGTACAGAATCATGCCCACGCTCAGCCCGACAATCGGTGTCAGTAGGTCGCCCAGGAGTTCGTCGGGCCGGATTGCCAGAGCCGCGTCAGGCATGATCGCGCGGAGCACCGGGCCGACCAGGATGCCGATCAGGAGCAAGAGGAGAATCGCGGGCGTCTTCACCTTGACCGCGACCACCTGCGCAAAGACGCCAAGGCCCAGGATCATCGCGATGGAGATAAGTTCGGTGTGCAGGGGTCCGCTCCAGCCCGGGTCCTTCCGGGAGCGACAAGCCTACCGGCGGGGCGTCCCACGTGCCGCGCCGTCGATACCGACGTCCAGATGTGTATCTGGGGAAGAGGCCGCGGTGGGATTCGAACCCACGAATAGCGGATTTGCAATCCGCCCCCTTAGTCCACTCGGGCACACGGCCTAACCGGCTTTCGCCGCCTGAAAAGGTAGACTCGGCCCCGATTGGGATCAACAACTCCAGGTGTCCCTCCGGACTCCGGCATGCCGATAATCCCTCGAGAGGATGCGAGGACGCCCTATGAACGGAATCTCAAGAACATTCACACGCACGCTCCCCGCATGCCTCATCGCACTCTCAGCGGGCACCGCGCACGCTCAGAGCGAGCCCGATCCCACACTCAGCGACGAGAGCCTCCAGCAGATCGCACAGGATCTCAAAAACGCCGGCGAGAAAGCCGAGGGCATCAGACCAACAAGATCCGCCGGCGTCGCCCCGATCAGGCCGCACACCCAGATCGGCGCAGATCACAATGCCAGCGGCAGAATGCTCACCGAGGGTTCTTTCATCGTGCAGATGGAGGGACTCGTTCACCGCGCTTCGCTCGGCGCTTGGATATTCGAACCGACCGATCTCATCGACGAGGCCAAGATCAAGCCGCTGATCATCCTGCCCTCGCAGACCCTCACACGACTCATCCAGATCGTGGGACTCGACGCCGAGCACAACAAGGTCTCGCTCACAGGTGAGGTATCGCTCTACCGAGGCCGCAACTACCTGCTGATCACCGCGATCACAGTTGATTCAACAGACGAAGCAGACGAAACGCTGATCGAACTCGATGACAGTCAGTCGGGCGATGCCCAACCAGACTCGCTCAGCCAGAGCGTGCAAGACCTGATTGGCGAGCTCGAAGAAGCACGTACCGCCGACCGGGCGATCCTTCAGCCCACGCACACCGGCAGCTTCGAAGGGGGCCGAGCCCCGGTGCCCGAAGGCCGAACGTTCATGCGTCGCCGGGCGCGCCTGACGTATCTCGCCGCGGGCGAGATCGCTGTCACGTTCGACAATGATCCCGACCAGGTCATCGATGCGCCGCTCGTCGTCCTGCCCTGCAACCTGCTCGAACGGATGGAATGGGTCGTCGAGAACCACGGCGACTCGCTGCCCGTCCGCGTCAGCGGCCAGAGCTTCGCCTACAACGGCCGCTCGTTCATCATGCCGCGCAGCATCGTCATCGAACGCCCGGGTGAGCTCGACACACGCCAGTAATGCACAGCAGCAACCAGATCACATCGCCGGGGCGGTGCCCTCGACCGGCCTGTCCTCGGTCGCAAGGCCGCCCGGTGCAGAGGTTTCCACACGCTCGCCCGGCATCGGGCTGAAGCGAGAGCCATACATCGGGATCCGCTTGTTGACCTCGTTCTTAGGCAGCACGGGCATCACCAGGAACAGCAGCGCCGTGAGCACGACGTTCGCAGCAAGCAGCTGGTACCAGGCTGTCCACTCGTAGAACACCATGACCGAGGTCATCACGAGCAACACCATCCCAAGCGGGATCATGCTCTGCCAGCCCAGGAACATGACCTGGTCGTAGCGCAGACGTGGAACAGTCCAGCGGATGAACATCATGAAGGAAATCAGCAAGAGCACCTTGATGAAGTAGACCGACACCTTGATCACACCAGCAAGCAGCGATGTCTCCTCGATGCCAAGCCCAGGGATCGCAGGCAGGTGGAACCCGCCCAGGAAGAGCAGCGTGAAGAACGCGCAGCTCGTCACCATGTGGAAGTACTCAGCGAGGAAGAAGAGCGCGAAACGCATCGAGGAGTACTCTGTGTGGTACCCGCCGACAAGCTCCTGCTCGGCTTCCGCGTTGTCGAACGGAGCGCGGTTCGCCTCGGCAAGGATCGCCACGAAGAACAGCATCGCCGCCAGCGGGTGTGCGAAGATGAGCCAGCCGTTCTGTACCTGATGCTCGATGATGCCCATGGGCATGATCGTGCCGCAGATCAGCAGAACGCACATCAGACTCAGCCCAAGCGGGATCTCGTACGAGACCATCTGAGCCGTGGCCCGCAGACCACCCAGGAATGAGTACTTGTTATTTGATGCCCAGCCGCCGAGCACGACGCCGTACACGCCGAGCGAGGCAACAGCGAGCAAGTAGATCACGCCCGCGTTGAAGTTCGCACCCGCGAGCACGACCCGGCCCCCGATATCGCCGAGGATCGGCACAGACATGTCTGGGACATCGATGTACCCGCCCCAGGGAACGATCAGAAACCCGATCATCGCGGGGATGACAACCGTCGCGGGCGCGAGCGTGAAAAGGAACCTGTCGGCACTCTTGGGCATGTAGTCCTCTTTGATGAGGAACTTGATCCCGTCTGCCAGAGGCTGGCCCAGCCCGAGTGCGCCCTTGAGGAAGCTCAGCCACTTGAGACCGAAATCGAATCCGACTCGGTTCGGCCCCACGCGGTCCTGGACGTAAGAAGCAATCTTGCGCTCGAGATAGATCAGGTACGCCACGAGACCCAGAATCACGTGCAGCATCAGCGCCAGGAAGGGCAGGCTGACGAAGATCTGGGTTGCGGTGATACCGGTCGGGATGATGTCCATGGGGCCACACTGTAGATCACCCGAGCCCGCGCCGCCAACCCAGGACCGGGGCGAAGAACAGCTAGTCGGGCTTCTCCCAGTCGAGCGTCATCGCCAGACCGAGCCTCTGACCGAGCTTCCTCCACCGGCTGGCCCTGAGCTGATCGATCCGGTGCCGAAGCAGACGGATCTCATCCTCCTGATCCTCGCAGATCCGGCGGAGCGTCTCGATGTCCCGAGCCAGCCGGCGCGCCAGCTCGGCATCATCGATGGACTCATCCAGCCTGTGTCCCTCGTCAGTCAAGGCTCGATGCTCCGGTACGTCATTCGAACGGGTTCATCCTCACCAACTCGGCACTCGACAGCGGTCACCGATTCCGTCCACGCCAGCTCTCTCGACAGCATCACACTGATGTCGGGCCGATCGTGCCACCTATGCGCATGAAAGGCGTCCTGATTCTCAGGAGTGAGCCCCTTTGAGATGAGCATCTCATCGAACAGCTCGATCCTCGGAGCAACCCTCGAATCTCCGAGCCCAGAACTGACAAGACACACCGGGCCGTCAAGGTGCGTCTCGACAGCCAGCTCTTCGCGGTTCCAGTCCATCAAGACCATTCTGGGCCAGATCGATCCAGACTCATCTCCGATCAGATCGATCGCGAGCAACCTGAACGGTGCACAGCGCTCGATATCCATGGAGGAGAGCCTATCGACGACTTCCTCCACACCCTCGCTGTCGATCAACCTGGGAATGAGTGTGCCGCGGGACACGAGATCAGCCGGCAGTTCGGGCATCGGTTCCAGATAGCTGTTCACAAGCGCGAGCGTCAAGCCAGTCTCTGCAGCACCCATCCACGTGCCACCCGAGTCAGGATCGGTCGGCCAGATCGCCCGCACGCCCTGGTCGCTGCGCCATTCTGGTGGCGTTGACCTGCTGCGCGTCCTGAGCTCGTCACGATTCATGACGATCCTGTATCCGCCGGGCTCACCCGCGTTTGCGAGATTGATCGCGGTAAGCGTGCACACGTCAGACGCCCGCCGTCTCGCGCCGGTCGTAGGCGATGACGCCCTCGATGAAGTCCCGGTGGTTGGCGCACCTGGGGCACTTGTGCTGACCGCCGAGCTTGCCTCGGCTCTTAAGCCACGCGTGGAACGCACCCTCTCGGAGCACCGTGATCGTGGGCTCAGCCATGCCAACGCCCTCGGTGCGCTTGGTCGTGTAGTCCACGTTCTGAGCCTTGATCACGTCATCGACGATATCGCGGAACACGGGCACCTTCTGCTCGGGCAAGTCCGTTTCGATCGCGATCTCGAGCCCCGCGCGCGTCGCGCCGTCCGGGTACACCGGGGCCGCGGTGAACTCCCCCACCCGCACACCGATCTCTTGTGCAGCCCTTGCAACGGCGCTCTCGATGTGCTCGACGATCAGGTTCTCACCGAACGCGTTGATGAACAGCCTGTGGCGCCCCACGATCCGCATCCGAAGCGGGCCCTCTCCGCCCGCGCCGTCCAGCCCGCCGGGCACGGTGTCGAACTCCACGACATCGCCCAGGATGTACCGGTACAAACCCGCGCACGTGGAAAGGACAACCACGTACCGCTGCCCCTTCTCGACCTCCCAGGCAGCGTGCGCGGTCGGCTCGTCGTTGTGGATCTCCTCGATCGGGACGAACTCGAAGAAGTTTCCAAGATCGGCGCAAAGCCGCAGCCCCCGGTCACCGCGCTCGTCCTGGAGCGCGACGAACGCCTCGCTCGCGGGGTAGAGCTCAAGCCTGCACCTCATGTCCGCGTCGGCATCGCCCTCAACGAGCTCAGCGATCCTGGGCTTGAACGGGGCGTAGTTCACGCCGCCGTGGACAAACAGATCGAGATCCGGCCAGATGTCTCTGATGCAAGACGCCTTGTGCCCTCGCTCGTTTGCAAGCTCGATGATGCGAGCAAAGAGCACGCTCGCCCAGCTCGGGATGCCGCTGATCATGCGCACATCCTGATCGATCGTGCGCTGCGCCATCGCCTCGATCTTGGCCGGCCAGTCGCTCATGAGCGCAATGTCCGGGCCCGGCGTGTAGACCTCGCTGATCGGCCAGCGGATCAGAGGCGTGACAAGTCCTGAGAGATCACCCGTGCGTATGCCGTGATCGTTGATCTCAAGATCGGTCGATCCGCCGAGGAAAAGACACCGCCCGGACATCATCTGCGCGAGTGACACGCCCCACCGCATGAGGTTGGCGAAGATGTCGAGGCTCGATAAATAGTTCGAGCGGAACAGTTCCTTGCTGACGGGCATGAATTTGTCGCCCGAGGTTGTGCCGCTGGTCTGCGCAAAGTCCATGACAAGCCCGGGCCAGAGGACGTCTGGCTCGCCGCCCTCGCGCATCCGCTCGATCAGCGACCGGTAGCCCTCGTAGTCCTGTACGCGGACTTCCCGGCGGTACGCGCTGAGCATCTCGGCGTCATCGAGTCTCGCAAGCCCGGCAAATCCGTGCGATCTCCCGAACTCGGTCTTGTGCGCCTTTCGGAACAGCCTTCTCAGCTGAGCGAGCTGGATCTTCGCGGTGTTTGTGCGCCAGAAATCGGTGTCTTCGAGCTTGGGCGCGCGCAGAGCGAGTCGCGCCTCGAGCGCGAGTCCGACGGCAGCGGTCCATGTGTACGAAGGCGTGCTCACTTTGCAGCCGCAGCATCGCGTTCGGCAACGAAATCGATCATCGCCTGCGCGAACTTCTCGGGCCACTCCATCATCGGGGCGTGGCCGCACTCTTCGAGCCAGATCATCCGCGAGTCGGGCAGATCGCGTGCAAACTGCGCCGCGGCTTCAGGCGGTGTCACCACGTCCTGTTTGCCCCATACAAGCAGCACCGGGCACTGGATGCCCTTGATCCGATCGCCCAGGTGATCGTGTCTCGCAGATCGGCTGAGTCTCACCATCGCGCGGGCGCCGCCCCGGACGGATAGCTCCGCATGGGCGCGGTCGAGATCCTCCTCGCGGACATGGCACTTGTCGTAGAAAAGCTCCTCGAGCTTCTCCGAGAGCCACTCGCGGCTGGGCCTGATCTGGGCGCCGCGGACCATCGTTTTCTCGATCAGCCCGCTCGAGCCTGCGAGGATCAAAGAGTCGACCAACTCCGGGTAATCAAGCGCGAGCCTGAGCGCGACGTGCCCGCCGAACGAATTGCCAACGAGCGACACCGGCGCGTCAGCGTGGTCACGCAAAAACTTCGCGGTCAGATCTGTCACACCCGAGATTGAGCAGTCATCACCGCGCAGGCTCAGCAGAGGCAGTTCCAGCAGCACACACCTTCTGCGGTCCGCCAACTGGAGCGCAGAATCCTCCCAATGGTCATTGAGACCCACAAGCCCGTGCAGGAAGCACAGGGTCTTGCCCGAGCCGAATGCCTTGACCTTCGCCTCGACAGGTTTGCCCGCGAGCCCTACGAGCTCCACGGTCCCCTCTGCCGGTGCTTTGGAATCAGAGATTGAGGTCATGAACGAGGACACCTGGTGCAAATACTCCGTCGAATAGGATAGCGCAACGGCCTCTGGGATGCCCACCACCCTTGGTGGGGAACTTCTGGGGGCGATTACCCTGTCATTTGACCTTCGCGGATGAGACCGTCTGCCATGTGGATGACCCGGTCTGCCCGGTCGGCGACCTTCTGATCGTGGGTCACCATCACGATCGTCCGATCCGTCGACCCCCGCATGGATTCGAAGACATCCAGCAGCTCGTGGCCCGTTTTCTGGTCGAGGTTCCCGGTGGGCTCATCTGCCAGCAGCACGGGAGGATCGTTGATGAGCGCCCGCGCGATCGCGACCCGCTGGCGCTCGCCGCCCGAGAGCTGCGCGGGCCGGTGGCCCAGCCTGTGTGAGAGACCGGCTCGGTCCAGCAGCTCATTCGCACGATCGCGGAGTTGACTCGACTCACGCATGTATCCGACTTTGCCGAGCCTGATCATCGCGCCGATGAGCGTGTTCTCGAGCACCGTGAGTTCGGGAACGAGGTGGTAGAACTGGAACACAAACCCGACATGTTCACGCCTGAGTCTGTTGCGCTCACTCGCGGACATGGAGCTGAGCGTTCTGCCGTCGAACGCAATGTCGCCCTCGCTCGGTTTATCGAGCCCGCCGAGCAGGTGCAGGAGCGTGCTCTTGCCCGAGCCAGAAGCGCCGAGGATCGCGAGCCACTCACCCGATCCGACTTCGAGCGACACGCCGCGCAGCACGGGCACGGGGACCTTGCCCAGCTTGTAGGTCTTGTGCAGGTTGGTGACGCTGATCGCGCTCATCGCTTGCTCGCTGCTCCCACTACTCGAACCTGAGTGCTTTGACCGGGTCCATCCTTGCTGCGCGCCACGCGGGGATCAGGGCACCCAAACCGCAACTCACAATCCCGGCGAGCCCAATGATGACAGCCTTCATCGGGCTGAAATCCTCGGGGATCTCAGTGAAGTAGTACACGGACGGATCCCAGATCGCGATGCCGAACGCTTCGCCCAGCCAGTTGTGGATGGCGTTGATATTCGTGATGACGAGGTACGCCAGACACACACCGAGGATCGAGCCCACGACACCGATGATCAGCCCGTACCGCACCCAGAGCCACGCGACGCCGGGTCCGCTCGCGCCGAGCGCCCTGAGAATCCCGATGTCCTTCGTGCGTTCGCTGATCATGCTCCAGAAGATCGCGAGCACGAGGAACACACTTGTCAGACTGATGATCCCGAAGATGAAGAGGACGAGCCCGGTTTCCTTTTTGATAGCGCCGATGAGTGTCGCGTTTCGGTCTTCCCAGGTCAGGATATCGACGAGCCCGACAGAGGGCATGTCGTCCTTTGTCTGAGCAAACTCGTGATAGATCTGCTCGATGCGCGCCCTGAGATCCTCGAGCGGCACGTCGTCGCCGCCTCTGACCAACATCGACGTCACCCGCGCCGGCACCACGCCGACCGACTCGGGCCGCTTCGTTCCGATCGGGTTGCCGTCGTCGTCATAAATAAATTCGATGGGCCCGGTCTGCTCGACACGTTCGGCCTCGTCCATCTTGAGCATGTCCTGCAGGAACGCGAGCGGGACATAGATCGTCTGCGAGTCGATCTCGTAGATGTTGCTTGAGAACTCGTTGCCGATCTGGAGCTTCCTCGCGACCGGCTCCAGGAACCCGCCGCTGGTGTCGATGGGCAGAACGTTAAGCGTCACGTCGAACCCAGGCAGGAAGACGAAATCATCGGTCACGAACCCGGCGGGGTCGCGGAGACCTCGCTTGCCGAAGACCTCGATGCCCAGGACAGCCTGCGGGCGATTGCTCTGGGTCGTGACATCGATGCCGTAGAGGTTGCGCCCCAGATCTTCGAGCATCTCGAACGTCTCTCGTTTCTCTGGGTCGAGCCTCGGGTCCTTGCGTTCCTTATCGCGGGGCATGGGCTCGTCACGAGGCACCCAGTACAGCGTGTCAAAAAAACCCGTCACACGGTCGAGGCTCTCGGGGTCGATGCCCTTGATCTGACACCCGCGGACCTGCTGGGCGTTGAGCTTGACAAGCGCGAACGCGTCGATGGTCGGGCTCGCGGCCACGACCCATTCGTCGGCTTCCAGAGCCGCCATGAGTTCCTCGTAGTGCGGGAACCCTCGCTGAGGACGCGTGATCTCGACATCGCCCATGAGCGTCCGGCCCGACTGGATGAGCTGCTCGAGAAAGCCGCCCATCACCGACCAGGTGATGAGCTCCATCGCAACCGAGAGCATGACGGCTGCCGACGCGAGAAGAGGCATGACCTTGCTGGTCAGATATCGGCGTGTGAGGAGGCTCTGGAACACGGCGTGACTGTACCCCTTTAAGCACACACAAACCCGGTTCTGGCGTGCCTGTCTCTTCTATGATCGTTCGTGATTGGGATTCCCCTCCAGATCGGTTCAGTCAGGCTCGAGAGCAACATGATGCTCGCGCCGATGGCTGGGTATTGCGATCTCGCCTGGAGGCTCACCTGCCGCAGCTACGGCGGGGTCGGCCTCGCCTGCACCGACCTGCTCTCCCCCCACGGCCTCCTGCGGGGCACGCAGCAGTCGCTCGATCTGGCGGCCACAAACGACCAGGACAAGCCCGTCGGGATGCAGCTCTACGGCTCGGACCCGGAGCTCATGGCCGAGGGCGCCAAGTGGGCCGCGGATCACGGCGCGACGATCGTCGACATCAACATGGGATGCCCGGTCGACAAGGTCGTCAAGAAAGACGGCGGGTCCAAGCTCATGTGCGACATCGCCCAGGCGGTCGGCATCGCCGAGCAAGTGCGCAAGGCACTACCCAAATCGATCCCTCTGACCGCGAAGATGCGCATCGGCTGGGACGAAGACGCTGTGGGCGAGAGCTGCGCCCCGACACTCGCGTGCAGGCTTGTCGACGTCGGTTGCGAGGCGATCACGGTGCATGGCAGGACCACCGAGATGCGCTTCAAAGGCGATTGCCGACGCGACGAGATCAGGAACGTGGTTGACGCGGTCCGTGCGCACACGGGCGGCACAATCCCAGTCATCGGCAACGGCGATGTAACCAGCGCCGAGGATGCGCTGCGCATGATCGAAGAGACCGGCTGTGCGGGCGTGATGGTCGGGCGGGGGTCGCTTGCCAGACCTTGGATTTTCCGTGACAGCTGGCTCCTGCAGACAACCGGGAGCCACCCGGAGAAGCCGAGCGTTGAAGAGATCGCTCAGATGGTGCGGTCGTACTTCGACATGATGTGCGAGTTCCGCAAGGAGTCGTACGCGGTTCACAAGATCCGTACACGCATCAGTTGGTTCGTCAAGGCAATGAACACGCGAGCGGTCAGCTGCAAGCCTCTGCAGACCGCTGTCAGGACCGCTCCTGATGCAGCATCTGTGCGGCGCGTGCTGGACGAATTCCTCGCCGGTGGGCACCGACTGTTACCCAAGAACCAGACTTCTGGCGCGACGTAACTCAGCGATCCCAAGAAAAATCTGCGGACTGTGACAGGTTGCAGATTCCTGCGCATCTTCCCCGTCATCCGGCCCGACATCCGTTGGTTGCTGCCGGTCAAAGGGGACAACCCATGCCATCTTCACGCGCGTTTGCAGCATCAGACTGGAAGCTCCCGATCGCGGGCATTTTCGCTGTCGGGTGCATCGGGCTCATGATCTACCAGGCCATCCCGAACCGATCAGAACGAACAGATAAGCCCAAGCCTTCGCTCGTTCGCGCCGACGGCACGACGCCTGAGCCGATGCAGCGCCGCAGGCAGGCGAGCCCGGCGAACTGGGAGACCTCAGAGGAGGATGCAGGCCGCGAGTACGCGTTCGATTCAGTGAAGAACACCAACGATGTCGCAGAACAGATGGGCACGATGACACAGGTCGTCTCAGCCCTCAACGGCGACAACCAGGGCGAGCCCGACGCGCTCGGCTCGCGCGTGGCCGCGTTCCTCGAACCGATCAACGCTGGTGATCAGGATGGGCTCGTCAGCGCAGTGTCCCAGCTGGGCGGCTCGAACGAAGCCGACGAGGAGGGCATTCTGCCGACGGATGGCATCTTCACGCTGTTTTCTGGTCTATTGAAGTTTGCCTCTCTCGACACGACCAACATTCAGGTGCGTGAGCCGACCACGTCTGTCGCGGGTCAAGAAGGCATCAGCATCAGTATGAATCGGAACATCGCAGAGGATCCTGACACGGGCGAAGAAGTCGAGACGGCTTCGAGCATCATGACCGGCGCGCCAGTGCAGCTCTTCCCGCTCGCTGCGGTCGAAGACGCAAAGGGCAAGCTCATCGAGGTCCGGCTGCCCTTCCTGTCCGATGGCTCAAAGTCTGACAAGCCCGACATCGTGGTCAATCTGCACATGCGGAACGTTGCAGGCGCCGGCTGGCAGCCCGCCGGTTTCGTGGTTGATGTGCGGAACGAAGAACTGATGCAGAGCGTCATGCGAGAGATGATGAGCCGTCGCGGCGGCTGAGGAGACAGACACCATGAAACGCGGATTCACACTCATCGAGTTGCTCGTCGCGATCGCGATCATCGCGCTCTTGATCTCGATTCTGCTCCCGACGCTTGCCGGGGCGCGCACCTCAACACGACAGACCCAGTCGCTCGCGAACGTCCGCTCGATCGGTCAGACGTTCATGATGTACGCCGATACGCACCGCACGTACCCGTTCCCCGGACAGGTCGAGAACGTTGATGCGCCCATTCCTGACGATATCTACAGCTTCCAGTGGTTCCCGCAGGGGGCGATCGTCGCGACGACAGACATCTGGCAATTCTCGACGCTCTGGCCAGCGCTGGTCAGCAACATCACGCCTTGGGAAGAGGCGTACGCGACGTGGATCAGCCCGGGCCGGGACAAGTCGCTCCCGACGCTCGAGAGCATCTTCGAGGATGTCGAACCGCACGAGGTGGTGAGCTACGAGTACAGCAACAGCTTCCTGGCGTCGCACCGCAACTGGGCAGACAACGCTCAGGAGAATCGCGAGCTGATCGGACCGGTCAGACCAGACGCGGTGGCCTATACGTCGCAGAAGGTCATGCTCTGGGATCGGCACCTCACCTATCACTCGCAGCAGCCCGAAATCGAAGAGGGCCACTACAACGAGAACACGCCGATGGTCTTCGCCGACCTGCACGGCGAGGTGAAGAACCCGCTCGAGGCGCGCGAGGGCGCTCCCAACCCGCTGAACCAGACCGACATCAGGCGTCTGCACAACACGCCCGACGGTGTCCGGGGCCGGGATTACTGAAGAAGAGCTTGTCACCGCCCGGGAATGACGGGCGCGGAATCGACGTTCTCCGTGCAGCCTCCGGGCGCGGTACGCTTGCCGTGTAGCCATCGGGGCACCTCACAGGGAGCGCATCATGTCCGACAACGTCTTTACCAACGCGATCAAGCGTCTCGATTCGTCCGCCGAGTACTCCAAGGCGCACGTAGAAACAGTCAACAGGCTCAGACAGCCAAAGCAGTGCATCGAGGTCGGGTTCCCGGTCCGGATGGACGACGGCAGCGAGCAGGTCTTTACCGGGTACCGGTGCCTGTACGACGACACACGCGGCGCGGGCAAGGGCGGGATCCGCTTTCACCCAGACGTCAGCCGCGAAGAGGTCATGGCTCTCGCGTTCTGGATGACGATCAAATGCGCAGTCGCGAACATCCCCTTCGGGGGCGGCAAGGGCGGTGTCATCGTCAACCCCAAAGAGCTGAGCAAAGCAGAGCTCGAACGGGTCAGCCGGGGCTTTATGCGCGCGATCTCCGGTGTGGTCGGGCCTGACACTGACGTCCCGGCACCCGACGTGTACACAAACGCAACGGTCATGGCCTGGATGATGGACGAGTACTCGGCCATCGCGGGCAAGCGCTCCCCAGCTGTCATCACGGGCAAGCCCGTGTCGATGGGCGGGTCACTCGGCCGTGACGACGCGACCGCGCGAGGCGGTTTCTACCAGATCCGCGAGCTCGCGCAGATCAAGGGTTGGAA
>WUAK01000171.1 GCA_009827205.1 Phycisphaeraceae bacterium
AATCCCACCATCAACAAACCGCTTCACAGCATCCCGCTTTGCGTCACCACTTAATCTGGCAACTTTCTCATACTCAGCCTGCAATGCTTGCCGGAATTCAGTATTAATCGATATTGGCCATGTCTCGGGCTCGGAAATGGCCTGCTCTAACAGCATTTTCTGTACATCCAGGCCATTAGATGTTCTGATGGGCCAAAGTGGATCCCATTGCGAATCAAATGGGTCGTTGTACAAAACCGGGGATTGAAATCTCAATTTCCCGGTTGATAGAATTATTGCTGCTGTATCAATGGTCGTATACTTGTAAACCACATCGGGTGGCACAACTTCCCGGCTTGCTATGTGATCAGCAAATTGCTCTGGTCCACGAGGCATCTCACTTAGGATACTCTGCCTCCCCCTCCACTGCCGCCGCGACGTGATCGGCGGGCAGCTCGCCCGACTCGTCCCGCTTGCTCTTGCGCACCTTCGACATCACGCGGTGCTGAACCGCGAGCATGGTGACCGCTCCGGCGACCGCCATCGCGCCGGCGACCCACTGGGGCAGGTCGAGGACCTCGCCGAACCAGATGTAGGACAGGATCGCGACAACGAAGGGCTGGAGCTGGATGACGCCCGTCGAGACCGCGACGCCCAGGCGTTCGATGCTGATGTAGTACAGCACGTGCCCGAGGGCGATCCCGATGATCGATGAGATCAACAGCCACATGAACTGCGTGCTCGGCATCTGAGCCGCGGTAGCGCCGAAGTTCTCACCGAAGAAGAGCATGAGTGTGATCATGCTGGCCGCGGTGTACTGGCTGATCGCGGCGAACGAGTAGAGCGGGTTCATCCCGACCATGAAGTATCGCACCGCCAGCGCGTAGCCCGCAAAGCCCGCCCCGGCGCCCAGCGCGAGCACGACACCGAGCGTGTTGGATTGGTTGCCGAACTCGTCGTCGAAGAAGATCGTCCCGGCGGTCCCGAGCACGACGAGCAGGAGCCCGCCGAGGAACGCGGGCCTTTTGATCGCCATGCGTTCGATGGGGAACAGGATCGCGGCGCCGAACGCGACGACGACCATCTGCGCCCGGAGCCCGAACGTCAGCAGGCCCGGGTCGATCTTGTAGTGCGCCCAGGTGAAGGCGACCTGGCTGATGCTGTTGATCGCGCCGGGCACGATCGCGGCGACAAAGAGCTTCGGGTGCAGCTTGCCCTTTCTGTGGGCGAGTATCAGCAAGGGTGCCCAGATCAGCGCGGCGAAGCCGTAGCGCCAGCCGTTGCTGGTCCAGGCGTCGATGTAACCGGGCGTCCCCGGGACGGAGAAGTGCTTGATGAACAGGGGTGTCACGGACCACCCGATGAGCGTCAGGACAACCGTGAGCAATCCGATGAAAGCCCCGCCCGGGTGGTGATCGAGTTGTTTGGCGGAACTCACGGCGGAGCGTAGCACTCTCGAACCGGGGGATAAGCCGCACACCCAGCCAGCGGAGGCGATCGTCCGTCATCGTTATCGCTGGTGTTCGTCCGACACCGACTGATCTGGTGTCGCGATTCCGCCGTTATGAGGCATGTGGACCAATAAGAGAGCTGATCCGGAGATCGAAGACGTGTCACGGCGATCAAACCAACAGACGAAGTCTCGCAGCGCAACCCCCGACGGCTCGATCGCCGAGGGCAAGCTGGCCCGGATCGAGCACATCGCCAACGAGGCGCTGGATATTCTCGGTGAAGAATCTCCCAAGCAGCTCCGCAAGAGCCACGCCAAGGCGGTCGCCGGCTTCGAGGATCAGATCACAAACCTCGAGCACCGTCTTGAGGGCGCAGCCGAGCAGATCAAATCCGTCGAGGGCGAACTGCGTCACGCGAACAGGGTCGCCGCCGATCGGCTCGAGGAAGCCGAGCGCGTCTGGGATGTCGCTGCCGAGCAGGCCCAGGAGATCAAGTCGAAGAAAGCCGAGCTTGAGAAGCAGGTCGCCGAGACGAAGTCCAAAGCTGACACGATCGCCGAGCTCAAGAAGGAGCTGTCTTCAACAAAGAAGGCGACAGATGAGCTGAGAGCCGAGCTGAAGTCGACCAGCGCGCAGGCCGCCAAGACCCAGAAGGATCTTGAAACGAAGCTCGACACGGCATCGAGCCGCGCGGCAGAGCTCGAGACCCACGCCGAAGAACTTGGCGAGAAAATCGAATCGTGTTCGATGAAGGTCGCCAAGCAGGAGAAGGATCTTGCGACGCTCGCCGCGGAGCTGGCATCGACGATCGATGAGCGCGATGAAGCGTTCGCTCAGAACGAGCACACCGAGGGGCAGCTTGCCGAGGTCCGTGACGAGCTGGCTGAGCGTTCTTCGCGTCTTGAGGTTGCACAGTCCAACCTGACCCTGCTGCGCGAGCAGGTCGCCGAGATCGAGACCCGCGCTGAGTCAAGCGAGGCGCTCGCCGAGGAACTCCAGGGCGTCAACGTCGAGCTCACCAAGACGTGTGATCTGCTCCGCGAGACCGACACCGAACTCCGCGAGGAGATCAACGGCGTACGCAGCGAGATCGCAGAGCTGACCGGCCGACTCGCGGACCGCGACAAGACGATCTCAAAGCTCTCGAAGCAGGTCATCACTCCGGCTGCCGCTCCCAGCGAGCCTCAGAAGGAGAACACAGATCAGGCTCCTGAAGAGGCGATCGAGATCGTGGAGCTCCCAGCTTCAGAGCCCGTTCTCGAGAGCGAAGAGATCGACAGGCTCCAGTCCGAACTCGACGCCCGGAACACCGAGGCTGACTACATGCGTCAGCAGATGGACCGCGCCGACGAGCGCGCCGAGCGATACCGCGAGCGGATGGAGACTGCAGAACTCTCGCTTGAGAAGGCACAAGCGATCGTGATGCGTGCCCGCAGGCGTGCCAGCGTTCGGACACAGCAGTACTCGGACACGATCGAGGCCATGTCGGCCCTGCATGTCCGTTACGACGTGCTCAAGGGTGAACTCGACCACGCAGAATCCAGAGCTGCCCGTCACCTGCTGATCGGCCGTCTGAGCGGGGCAGCAGCGATCCTGGCATCGGTGCTGGCCCTCATTTCTGCATTCTGATCACCAGTTTCAACAACAAAACCGACCCAAGCGAGGTCTTGCTCGCTATTCTGTTACCCGTAAGGACACTCCACGACAGGGTGTGTTCACCGGGGATATAGCAGTGTCCAAAGGCCTACGAAACGTTGTCTATGACCACCTCTGCGAGCAGCTGCTCACGGGTGTGCTCCGCGCGGGCAGCCGGGTGTGCGAGTTGACGGTTGCCAAGGAAACAGGCGTGAGCCGGAGCCCCGTCCGCGAGGCGATCGGCCAGCTCCGAAGCGAGGGCGTGCTCGACCAGGTGCCAGGCTACGGCGCTTTTGTCAAGAGCCCGACTCGTGAGGAACTCGACGAGGCATTCCAGGTCCGTGAGTGGCTCGAGTGCGAAGCGATCCACGCCTTGGCATCGATGAAGGTACGCCCATCACTCGACAAAGCGCGTGCAGGCTGTGACAAGATGCTGGAGATGCTCAAAGCCGACAGCAAAGGCGGCGACGAAGAAATCTCGGCAGACGAGTACGACCTGCTTGAGCGTCTCGACCGCGACTTCCACGCCGCGATGCTGCACGCCGCGGGCAATCGGCGCGTGGTCAAGATCATCAACGACAACCGACTTCTGATCCACGCGACCGCGTGCCGACCGAGCCCACTCACCCACGACAAGCTGGGCGAGATCTTCAGCGACCATGACATCATCCTTCGCACGGTCGAGCGGGGCGACGCCGACAGGGCGCGCGACCTGATGCTCGACCACGTCCGTTGGGCGCACGAGGAATCGATGCGTGTGTACGACGAACTCATGGCTCAGGCTGAAGAGGACGAGACCCCTGCGGATGTTGCTCGCAGAATCGGTGTGCGCTACCGCAAGCGTGCGTCGATGTAAGGATCAATGGATCCGGTCACACAATCTGCTCTGATCGCGTGCATCGGACTTGTCGCGGGGCTCATCGGCGGGCTTTCGGGACTGGGTGGTTCCGTGATCATGCTGCCCGGGCTGGCGATCCTGATCGGGTACGCCGACGAGAGCCATGTCGAGCAGCACACCTACCAGGCCGCGGCGATGGCTGTGAACTTTCTCGTCGCGGTCCCGGCTGTCTGGAGGCACACCAACGCCGGTGTGGTCAGCAAGGCCCTCCTGCTCAGACTCCTCCCCCCCGCGGTGGTGTGCATCGTGATTGGAGTGCTGGTCTCCGATCAGATTCAGGGTGATGCGCTGATCACGATCCTCGCAGCGGTGATCGCGGTGATGGTGATCGCTGGTGAGATCAGCGGCCGGATGCACCACAAGGGCGACTCTTCGATCGATGACAACGTGCGGATCCGCAAGGCAACTCCTGCGATCGCGGGCACGGGCATCGCGACCGGATTCCTCGCGGGGCTGCTCGGGATCGGGGGCGGTGTGATCGCGGTCACGAGCCTGCAGGTGCTGGGTAAGATCCAGATCAGACAGGCCATCGCGGCGAGCACCGCGGTGATGTGCCTGACCGCCCCCGTGGGCGCGATCGTCAAGATGTCCACACTCGATCAGCACAACCAGTCCGCGATTGATGCCATCACGCTCGTTGGGCTCCTCGGACCAGCGGCGGTGATCGGTTCGCTCACGGGTTCGTGGCTTGTCCACAAGCTGCCCGTGAAGATCGTGCGGCCGATCGTGTCACTCGTTCTGCTTGTCGCGGCGGCAAAGCTGGGTGGTCTGATCGGCTGACTCGCCCAGCTGCGCGGTAGACTCGCGTCATGCCTACCGACGTGATGAACTGGACCCTGCCCGGCGCCGATGGCCAGACGATTCTGGGGAACACACACCTGCCCGAGGGCTCACCCAGAGCCGCGGCGATCATCGTGCACGGGTTTCTGGGCTACAAGGACTACGGCTTCTTCCCGACGATCGCCGACACGCTTGCGCGAATCGGGATCGCGGCGCACCGGTTCAATCTCTCTCACTCGGGCATGACCAACGAGACCGCTACGTTTGCACGCCCCGATCTCTTTGCGACGAACACGTGGAACAAGCAGATCGAGGACATCGAGAGGCTCATCCACGCGCTGGACCGCCACGAACTTGTCGGCCCGGGAATGCCAGTGCTGCTTGTTGGCCACTCAAGGGGCGGCGTCGCGTCGCTGCTTTGTGCGGGCCGAAGAGCGGTCGCCGCAATGAAGCCGGTCGACGCGATTGTCTCGATCGCGGCTCCAGACTCCACGAACCGGGCGTCTCCTGAGCAGCGCACTCTGCTGGATGAGCAGGGCTACATCGAGGTCACCAGCGGCAGGACCGGACAGACACTGCAGATTGATCGCGCGTTCTGGGACGAGCAGGATGCCCAGCCCGGTGCGCACGACCTCCTCTCGCTCGCTGAGCACATCCCGTCCCCCACTCTTGTGATCCACGGCGACTCCGACCCGACAGTCCAGCCCAGCTGCGCCGAACACATCGCAGGGGCTATCCCAAACGCAAGACTCAAACTCATCGAAGGCGGGGACCACGTGCTGAACACGCCGAACCCGTTCCCGATTGGCGCAGAACCTTCGGTGCAATTGAGAACCGCGCTGGATTGCATGACCGATTTCGTCGAAGGCATACTCTCCCCTCGATAGGTACACTCGCGTCCGAACACGGAGGTTGAAGACATGAGATTGTTGATTGCCTTTATGATGACTATCCCGGCTGCACTCGTTGGCGCCGATGAGAATGACCTCGCAGGCCTGCTTGGCTCGCCTAGTTGGGAAGCAACAAGCAGTTCCATCCGGTCCAACGCGCTGTCTGGACCGCTGGATTCTCCGAACGAGGGTGACGGCACATTTATTAAAATTAGAGCGGGCGGTATGTTCGTCAGCGCCGACGGAGAGATTACCTCTGGCGACATCATCGGCGGCTCAACAAACGTGCTCGATATCGAGGACACGCTCGGTCAGGATACAGACGAGGTCAGCCCCATCGGCAGTGTCGCTGTGGCGATCCCGATCATCGATCTGCTGATTGAACTCGGGTACGTCGGTTCGTACACGTTCGACGGCTCAACGACAAACTCCGTCAGCTTTGCTGACCAGGAATTTACCGGAACAGTCGATAGTTCCGAGGATCTCGACATCTACGAGCTCAATGTGATGTACGAACTCGCTGAGCTCAAGTTCTTTACGTTCTATATCGGAGGCGGTGCACGAGTGATCGACGCAGAGGCCGAGATCTCGGGCATGGTCAGT
>WUAK01000172.1 GCA_009827205.1 Phycisphaeraceae bacterium
CGCGAGCACCTCGTGGTGTCTCATCTCGCCAGTGATGAATAGCTCGACCTCATTGCGGGCCGCGACCTCCGCGAGTTCGGCGCCGGCGCCGGCGCACACACCGATGTGTGTGATGCGTTTCTCCTGATCGCCGTTGGGTGGCGCGAGCTTCAGGCGCTCGATGCCGAGGTGTGCCTTGAGCTTGTCACCGATCTGCGAGGTCGTCAGCGGTTGATCGAGCACGATCCGCCTGCCCTGCCCCGCGTGTCGCGAGGGCATGGGCTCGAGCGCGATGACATCGATCGCCGGCTCTTCGTACGGGTGGAACGACTGCAGCGCTTCGACAGCCAGAGCCGCCGCTCCCGCGGGGCAGACCATCTCAAGGCGGACTTCCTCCACGTGCTGAAGCTCGCCGGGCGTGCCGATCGTCGGATTCGTTGTGTCGTCGCCCCGGAATGTCCCCGTGCCGGGAGCACTGAACGAGCAGAGGTCGTACGCCCCGATGTGGCCCGCGCCCGATGAAGCCAGCGCGTTGCGGACGCGCTCCGCATCGGCGGGCGGGACGTAGGTCACGATCTTGCGCAGATCAGATCGACCCGTGTGGGTCTTGAGAGAACGCACATCGCCCGCGCCAAACCCTGAGATGAGCCAGTCGTTGAGCCCTTCCTCGGCGGCATCGATCGCGGTGTGCGGCGAGTAGATCGAGACCCCAGCGCGGATCGCGCGGTGCACGAGCCTCTGCTTTGTGTCGCTGCACACAACACGCTTCATCGGCGCAAAGATCGGCGGGTGGTACGACACGATCACCGAGCAGCCAAGACGCTCGGCCTCGTCCATGACCTCGTCAGTCAGGTCGATCGTGCACAGCGCGGGCCCGGCCATCTCGCCCGTTGCTTCACCGACGAGCAGCCCGACGTTGTCCCAGTCCTCGGCGAGCGACAGCGGCGCTAACCGCCCGAGTTCCGTAAAGAGCGATGCACGATCCATGCCTACCTCCCTCGCGCAATCCTAGCAGCCCGACGGGCCGCCCCCCGGCGTGATACCCTCGAACACGATGAGTGAATCGGTCTCAATCAAGGCACCCGCGAAGATCAACCTCGCGCTCTCGGTCGGGCCGCCCGAACCCGCGGATACGCCCGACGCCGGTATGCACCCGATCGCGTCTTGGATGACCGCGGTCGATTTGTTCGACGACATCACGCTCGAGAAAGCAGATGAGATCTCACTCGACGCCAGGTTCGCCGACGACGCACCGGCGCCGTCGCCCGTCGGCTGGCTGACCGGAGATGACCTCGCGGTCCGCGCACTGAAAAGGCTGGGCGAACACACGAACCAAGACCTGAACGCAAGGATCACGATCCGCAAGCGCATCCCAGTGGGCGGCGGGCTGGGCGGCGGGTCGAGCGATGCCGCGGCGACACTCAACGCCGCCAACAGGCTCTTCGGCCTCGGGCTCGGACCGGCCCAGCTCCAGGCCATCGGGCGCACACTGGGTTCGGACATCCCCTATTTCCTCGACGATGGTGATACCCCGAGGCCCGCGATCGTTTCCCATTTTGGTGAGCTCATCCGGCGCGTCGAACTCAGGCCAACCAAACTGATCCTCATCATGCCGGGCTTTGGCTGTCATACGGGGGACGTTTACAGGCAATACGACCAGGCACCCCTCACACTCGACGCCGCCCGGACAGTCATGCTCGCAGAGCGGGGCGAGGTCATCACCGAGGATCTGTTCAACGACCTCGCGCTCGCCGCCCAGCGGACCCAGCCCGAACTGGAGACTGTCCTGCTCAGGCTTGGCCGGGTGGTTGATGGGCCCATCCATGTCTCGGGTTCTGGATCGACTTTGTTTGTCGTGACGGACGAACCCGATACCCTCGCATCAGAGATCGCAAGCCGCGTGACGGGTGTCCGTTGCGCCGCGGTGACCACGCTGACGGGGACAGGCTCGGCATGAACACGACGGTGGGTGTAGATCTGGGCGGCACACACATGCAGGTAGGCGTGCTCGACGAGGCTCGACAGCTCGTCGGTCGCAGCTCGGCGAAAACACACGCCGAGCGCGGCGCCGATGCGGTCCTGGACACAATCGCGGAACACGTGAAGCTCGCTATGCACGACGCGGGTGTGAAACGAGTCGACGCGATAGGTCTCGCCGCACCCGGTGCTGTTGATCACGAGCAGGGCATCGTGGTCGACGCGCCGAATCTGAACTGGGATGACCTGCCCGCGGCTCACCTCCTTGAGGAACGCCTCGGCACACCCGTGATTCTCGATAACGATGTCAACGCCGCGGTCTTCGCGGAGCAGCGACTCGGCGCAGGGCGGGGCCATGACAACCTCATGGGCGTCTGGATCGGCACGGGCATCGGCGGGGGCATCATCGTCGGAGGCTCGGTCTACCACGGCCAGCGACGAACCGCGGGCGAGATCGGCCACGTGATCATCGACCCAAGCAACCCGCACCGCAGGCGTGAGCTCGAGCACCAGTGCTCACGCACCGCGATCGCGCGTGATATCGCCGACCGCATCAAGAGCGGCGCTGACTCTCCGCTGAAGAAGTTTGTTGATCAGGGTGTCCCGATCCCGTCCTCGGAGATCGCAAGCGCGCTCGACTCGGGCGACACGGTGACAACCGAAATCGTTCAGGCAGCATGCGTCAAGATCGGCAACGTGGTCGGCTCGATCGTGACACTGCTCTCGCTCGGCCGAGTTGTTGTCGGGGGCGGGCTCGTTGAAGAGGCAGGGCATCATGTCGTCGAGCCGATCGAGAAAGCCGCTCGAGAATCGAGTTGGCCGGCATCACTCAGGAATCTCGAGGTGGTGCCGACGGTGCTCGGTCCGAACGCGGGACTGACCGGCGCGGCTCTGCTTGCTGCGAGACGTATCGGCGAGTCGTTATAAAAAAGACCCGCCTGGTCACACGCGGACCGCGACGGGCGTGGGAATCAGTTTAAAGAAGGGGCGAACCCGCTGGTGTTACGAGATCGAGTCGAGCATGTTGTCGATGGCGCCCGCGATCTTGACGGGCGACTCGTACTCGCCGGACTCGATCTGGGTGCGAACTCGGTCGACGAGGTCCTCACGGATCTCGGTCGCGTCGGCAGTGAGCCTCGCGGCTGCGGAGCGGGCCTCGTCGGAGACATCGACTGTGTCCGAGCCGCGTTCGACACCCACTCCGGGCTGGGATCGGCTGGTCTCGTCGCTACGACCCGCGGCGCGTCCGATGGCTTCGGTACGCAGAGCCTCGTTTCCGCCGGGAATCCTTCCAACGTCTGTCATGTCCGCCACTCCGTTTCATCTCATCTGGTTGAGGCCGACGCGCAAAGTTTGCCTTATGCGCAATTTCCCACCAAGCCCCATCGAATCCGTTCTTGCTGCTCAGCCGGGCGTTCCCACCACCAGACGTACGGTCCGGTGCCCGTTTGGGACGACATGTTGCGGTTGCTCGCCATCCCTGTGATATACGTATCGTCGGGGTGGTTTGGATTGCTACAAAGTACCACACAAGCAAACAAAGTTGTAATGTACTGATATTACTGTGTTTGGAGGAATAACAATGAGTTGGACCCGAGACTTTTTTTTCTGCTCATCCTCCGCAGCAGACCCACAAGATGTGATTTCCCGCACCACATGCGGCTTTTCGCGTGTTTGGAAAAGAATCGGGATTCTTTTTTTCATGCTCGCCGTCGCCGGGTGTTCATCATCCGGCCCAAAGCCCACCCCCGAATCAGAGGGGCAAAAGCTGTTTGGCGATGCGAATGGCGCAACTTCGAGCAGCCAGGATTTCTGGACCATCGGACTCAAGCCGTTCGCAGGGAACGACGCGGGGCAGCTCGCGCAGGACGAACTCTCGCGGCTCGTCCGGCTGCCGGGGCTTGATGAAGCGTTCATCCTCGATCGGGGCCAACGAGTGATCGTCTGCGTCGGTCGGCAGCCGAGCCCGAACACCAGAGAAGCGCTCGCCCTGCTCGAACGGGTCCGCAAGACACGAGTCGACGGCGAGCGACCGTTTGCGAAGGCCTTCTATATCCCGCCGCAGGGCAAGGCGCAGTCCGACCTCGATCTCAGGTCTGTTCCCGGCAAGTTCGGCGTAGACGCGGTCTACACGCTCCAGGTCGGTGTCTACGGCAGGGCCGACGGCAGAGCGCCCACTCGGCGCGATATAGAAGAAGCTCGCGAGAAAGCCGTCGAAGCGGTCGAAGAACTCAGAAGACAGGGTGAACTCGCCTTCTACTACCACGGCCCTTCGATGAGCATGGTGACCGTCGGCGTGTTCTCACACGATGACATCGATCCGGTCTTCAGTTTCGGATTGAGGACCCTTATGGAACGGTTCCCGCACAACCTGCTGAACGGGCAAGGCGTGAGCCAGACGGTGACCATGAGTGACGGCAGCCGGCAGCAGATCATCCAGGAGAGCTTCCCGGTCCTGATCCCCGAGAACTAAAGCCTGAACTATCAAGGGCTTACCCCTGGATCCAGATCGCCTCGATCCGGGATGCCAGCCAGGTCTCGTTTGAGCGCTTCCACGTGATGTCCCACCAAGAGTGGTTCATGTATTCGCCCCCGGGGCCCTCGACACGGACCCGAACGAGTGTCCGCCCGGTGTTTTTGCTCTCCAGAGCCGCGCGGGTCTCCAGCACTTTGTGAGAGCTGACGAACCGCTCGGGCGAGCCGAAACGTGCTTGTGCGCCCTGAACCGCGGCGATGATCTTGTCCTGCCCCTTGATGCGAGGGACGTATCTCGCTGCCACCGATGCCGCGTTGTCTGAGGGACTCAGCGAGACTGTTTCGGTCAGCACCCCTTGCAGAGCGGTGCTGTCCACGGTTGCGACCGCTTCGACAAACTCCTCGGCTCTTTCCGCGAGCACCTCGCGTTCAGTGGTGACCATTGAAGCCACAACGGGCAGGACCACCGCGAGTACCAGCATGACACCTGCTGCGATGAGAGGAGGGGTTCTTTTCTGGCTCTTCATCGCCAGGCTCAGGGCAATCAGAACCCCCACCGCGAGCACACCGGTCGGGATGAGCGGCGCTTCGAACAGCAGGCGCTCAAGGATCGGTGTTTCCGGGAGCGTGGGCAGTGCGCCTTCATCGGGGCCGAGGATCTGCATCGTGTGGAGCCTATCAGCGCGGATCGCCGATGCAAACCTGTGGCGCAGGAGGTGCGCCTGTACGCAGAGTGCGTTGGAGACGCGCCATGGCAGGGACACATCGCACGATCTCGGCCCCGGGCGAGGCATCGCTGGACGCCTCGGGCGACAGGCTCGACAGAAACCTCGCTGCTCTGGGCGCTACCAACGCGAAAGTCGCCAAGGCGATCGCTCAGTCCGAGACCCGGCCCGATCTCGAATGGGCACTCGGCATCGACGGGCTGATCTCCTGCTCAATGACGGACACCTGGGGACGCAAGACGGCGCTGGCCAGCAAGAAGAAGCCCGGCGAGGAAGCCGAGCGCTTCGCGCGACGCGTCGACATCGACAACGCGGGCGTCATCGTCGTCAAGGGCTTTGCCTGCGGGCACCACGTCCGCTCGATCCTGGAGCGGGGCAAATCGTCCTCGCTGATCATCATCTATGAACCCGATGTCGCGCTCATGCGAGCTGTGTTCGAGAGACAGGACCACTCCGGCTGGCTTAGCGACCCACTCGTCGCGATCGTCTCCGACCCAGACGACGCAGCCGAGATCGGTCACGTCCTGACGGGCAGCGAGGGACTCGTCACGCTCGGCCTCAAGTTCGTCGAACACCCGCCCAGCGCCCGCAGGCTCGTCGACGGCGTGGACCGATTCGAGGCCAAGGTCGCAAGCGCGGTCCGGGGCATCCGAACGAACGTCATCACCACGCTCGTGCAGTCCGACGTCACGATGCGCAACCAGATCATGAACCTCGACCGCTACGTGCAGTCGCAGGGCATAGACGATCTGGCAGGCACATGCGAGGGCAGACCCGCGATCGTGGTCTCGGCTGGTCCCAGCCTTCGGCGCAACATCCACCTGCTCGAGCAGCCCTGGGTGCGCCAGAAATTTGTGATCATCGCGGTGCAGACCGTGCTCAAGCCTCTGCTCGCCCGGGGCATCAAGCCCCATTACGTGACCGCGCTCGATTACCACGAGATCAGCAAGCGTTTCTATGAGGG
>WUAK01000173.1 GCA_009827205.1 Phycisphaeraceae bacterium
TTCGCTTGCCCGTCAGACGGGGGTCGGTTTCGCTCAGACTCCGCCCGGGCGTGCTCCCGATCTTTCCAGATGCCGACTACCGACTCAGCTGCAAGGTACGCGCAGAGGGTCTTGTGCACTCACGATTCAGGCTCGTCGCTCGATTCCTCGACACCAGCGGCGAACCGATCGCAGGCTCTGAGCTCAGATCGGATCCGATCATGCCAGGCGCGGGATGGGAGGCAGTCGAAGTCGTCATCCCCGGGGGCGAGGCGCCCGGCGCAGCGTTCCTTCAGATCGATACCGAAGTCGTGCAGCCGGAACTGTTCGCAGAGCCCACACTCGGCAAGCATCAGGTCTGGGAAGAGGACTACTCCGGGGCGGCCTGGGTCGATGACGTACTCGTCGAGCAGTTACCCAGGCTCTCGCTCCGCACACAGAGTGATACAAATATCGTTGCAGCTCCGGATATCCCCGAGTTCCGTCTGCTTGTACGAGATCTTACAGGACACAACCTCGAGGCGCATCTTGTCGTCCGCGATCACTTTGGTCGCGTGGTCGATCGGCAGACGCGTGAGGTGCAGTCAAGCCAGATCCCTTCCATCTGGCGTCCCTCGATCAGCCGGTTCGGTTGGTACACCGCAGACGTGCACCTGCTCTCGACTGGGTACGAGATCTCGGTCGTCCCGCTTGTGTTTTGCTGGGTTCCAGAGGTACCCGAAGAAGCCACGGTCGATTCGACGATCTCGATCTCAAGGGGCCGCTACGGCCTCGGTGCTGAAACCTTTGAAGACGCACTGATCCCGATTATCGATGAGCTTGCCGAGCGGTTGTCTGCTGACACGTTCACGCTCGGTGCGTGGGATACGACAACGAGCCCGGACGTGTCGAGCGCCCTGGCCCTGCGCATGGGAGAGCTCTCGAACACCTCAACGAGCAGCTGGAACACGCTGAGCATCGCCTTGCCCGCGGTTCCCGAAGAACTCAGCAGGATCATGCAAGCCGACCCCGACGAGGTGCTCCGGGTTCTTGCGGTGACCGACAGCGACACCATCGACACGGTCGACAGCATGATCGAGCCTCTGCTCGATCGCTTGGGTCAGTTTGTACGCCGCTGGCGCATCGGCCCGCTCACGAGCACAAAACCGTTCTGGGATCCGACGACGCCCGAGCAGGCAAGCCGCGCGCGAGCGCTGCTTTCGCTGCTTGTGCCAGGCCCTGTGGTTGATCTTCCGTGGAGTCCGCTGCACGACTTCTCGGCACTGAGCGGGATTGATGCGGTGGCTGCGGTGACCGTGCACCTGCCGCAGGGTTCTGGCATCCACGTCGTCAAGGACGTGCTCACCAGGTGGAAAGACGCGGGCATCTCAGAGACCAAATCGCTCACGCTCTCACTAGGCACCGGACGGAGCGGGCAGTTCGGCCCGGGCCGGGCGTCGGCGGAGCTGGTCAAGCGGATGGTGCTCATCGAGGACACGATCACCGAACTTGGACTGACAAAGCTCCCAGATGTCGAGCTTGACAAGCCCTGGAAGTGGTCTGACGGCCTGGATCCGCAATTCATGCCAACACCAGAAGCCGCGGCTTGGCGCGCCACGATCGATCGTCTGCGAGGCCGGCGCGTCGCTGCGAACCTGACCTTTGAGCCCGGCACCCACGTGTACCTGCTGACACCCATCGATCCCGACAGCGATCGGGGTGGCGCACTCGTAGCCTGGAACGACACTGCTTCGTACGACGAGGCGTCGGTCGAGATATTCCTGGGAGAGGACGACGTCACCGCGATCGATATGTGGGGAAACACCTCGGGCACGATCTCGCCCAAGCGACTCGACGCCGGCAACGGCGCGGGGATAGATATCCACGAGATCCCGATCACAACCGATCCGGTGTTTATTGAAGGCATCGACGTTGAGCTAGCTCTCTTTACATCATCGATCAGGCTCGACAACCCGGTTCTACAGGCAACACCCGGGCCACACGAACGCACAATTTCACTCCGAAATCCTTGGACAGTCGCGATCGATGGCTCGCTCATCATCAGCGAGCCGAGCCCGAGACTTCCCAGCGGCATGCAGTCTGGCTGGGAGATCTCCCCCCGCGTGATCCGGTTCAGCGCTGCACCCGGTGAGACGATCGAGATCCCGATCTCCATCGCGTTCGCCGCGGTTGAACCGGCTGGACAGAAACAGCTCGTGATCGATGTTTTGCTAAGCGCTGGACCCACTGCTGAGCGCATCCGCTCAGCGTCGAAGTTCGATGTCGAACTCGAAGGCATCGAGCTCGACGTCAGGGCGATCGTTGCATCAAACGGCTCGGATGTTGCCATCGAAGCAGTCGTGACAAACACGACCCTCGAACCTGTCGATCTTGATCTGAGCGCTGCCGCGAGGGGATACCCGCGTCAGGGTGCGCCTATCTCGCAGCTGGTCCCGGGGGCATCGGTTGTCAGGCGGTTCATGTATCCCGGCGGGATAGACCGGCTCAGAGGCGGTGAGATCTACGTGAGCGTTGAGGACCCACTACGATTCGGCAGGCTCAACAAGAGCGTCGGGATCGACTAACGCCTGGCAAGCACCCACACCGCGTATCCGGGCTCTTCTGGTTCGTCGGGCATGCCTTCCATATCGACTACGCCGAGAACACGAAGCGCCGATCGCTCGATGATCTCGCGCCATTGTGCTTCGTTGTAGGTCCGGAGTTTGTAATTCGAAACGATCTGCTCCTCACCGCTCGGCCGGGTCACGGTGAGCACGCTGTAGATCTGCTCGAATCGATCGCCCCTGGATTCGGGCGGCATGTAGTTGATGACCTGCTGAACTTCGCACGTGCCCCGCTTTCCGCTCCATACATCCTCGCTGGGCATCTCGTACTCGTAGGACGTCAAACTGATACCAACGGCGTATGCGCCCGCGTCATCCAGCACACGGGCGATCTGCTCGAAGTGCGCAAGAAGATCCTCGTCGGACTCAAGATGGCGGACCGTGTTGATGGGGTTGAACGCGAACCCGACAGAGCCCGGCGCAATCTCAGACGCGAAGCTGCGCATATCACCAACGAAAAGCTGATGCAGATCGGCAGTGCCGGCTTTCTGAGCACGCCGGCGGGCGTAGTCGATCATTTTATTTTCGAGGTCGAACCCGATCACGCGCTTGCCCCGGGTCGCGGCTTGCCTGAGGTAACGCCCCGAGCCGCACGCCGGTTCGAGCCAGACATCCGGCGCACCGGCGCAGAAACAAGCGGCGGTTCGTTCGAGTGCGTCGACTTCTGCTGCGGTTCCGGACGCATGAAGGATGTCGTAGATCGAAGGGTCCGCGTAGAGCGTGTTGGGCTGATCGTCCATCTGGCTCACCAGAACCGGCGCGCCGAGCGGGGCCAGACCGCCAGCCCGATGAAGACCGCCGCGATTGTCTTGACGATCATGCCGGGTATGAACGGGACGAACCCGCCCTGGATCGCGCGTCCGATCGAGAATTCACGCACGTGCGCGAGCCACGGGACACCGATCAGGAAAATCACCGCGTGCCCGGCGAGCATCGCGGTCACGATCGCCGCCCACCCGCGCACTGTGTTGTCCTTGCGCCGGATGATCGATGAGATCACAGGCTGAGCGATGACAAACCCGAGCAGGTAGCCGCCCGTTTGCCCGACGAGTACCCCGATACCGGCCTTGCCCTCTGAGAAAACGCCAGCGCCCAAGGCACCGATCGCGATGTACATTAGAACGCTGAGCATGCCCCAGCGGCCGCCCAACCCCATCGCGGCGAGTGCGACGACGAGAGTCTGCAGTGTTTGTGGCACACCATCGGGCGGCATCGGGATTTTGAACTGCGCCGAGAGACTAAGCAGGAACGTGAAGAACCCCGCAGCCGCGAGTTTGCGGAGGATCGCGAGCGAAGCCTCGTTCGACTCGGCTCGATCGATTGGGGCGGAGGTGCCTGCCATGGGGACACTTTAGCCGCTGCTGGAGGCCATGAGTTCGTCAAGGAACGCTTCGCCGAAGCGTTCCAGCTTGGCCTGACCCACACCCTTGACCTCGAGCATCGATTCCGAAGAGGTCGGCATCCGCCTGACCATGTCCCTAAGGGTGGCGTCGTTGAACACGACATAGGGCGGCACACCCTGCTCGTCGGCCAGCTTTCGACGCAACGCGCGGAGCCTGTCGAACACGCCGTGCTGGAGATCTGTGAGCGGTTCCTCGCCGTCGGCGGTCCTTGCCCGCTCTCGCTTGGCAGGAGCTGGTGGTGAGAGCAGCGTGACCTCGCGCTCCCCACGGAGCACCTCGACCGAGCCCTCGGTGAGGATCAGCACCGGGTATTCGCCCGTGTCGCGGGCAAGAAGATCCTGATCGACGAGCTGATCGATGAAGCTGATGATCGCGTCGCGCCGGATATCTCTGAGCAAACCGAACGTCGTGAGCCGATCGTGCCCGCGGTCGAGGATCTTCTGTGCGCGTGAGCCGCGCAGAACATCGGCGATGTGCGCCGCGCCGTACGCAGAACCGTTCTGACCCGCTGCACGCGCGATGCACGAGAGTATTTTCTGGGCAACCGTCGTCGCGTCATGGACCTCCGACACCTCGCCCAGGCAGATATCGCAGGCCTCGCACGATTCATTCTCGTAGCTCTGTCCGAAGTGCTCGCTAAGAGTCCTGTGCCTGCAGCGCATGCCTGAGGCAAACCCCCGCATGTGGCGCAGGAGCTCGAGCTGCTTCGGGTCAACCTCGACCCCGGCTTCGTACGCCGAGCGCTGAAGCAGCTGCTCCCACTTCCGCGCATCGCCCGAGGAGTAGAGAAGCACGCACTCGGCTTCCAGTCCATCTCGCCCGGCGCGACCGGTTTCTTGTTGGTATGCCTCGATGCTTTTGGGCAGCGAGGCATGGATGACACAGCGGACATCTGACCGATCGATCCCCATCCCGAACGCAACGGTCGCGACGACCACGTCGAGCCGTTCCGTCGTGAACTTGTCCTGGATGCGTCTGCGTTTCTCTGGGTCCATCCCCGCGTGGTACGCCGCGGCGTTCACGCCGCGTTTCATGAGCGACTCTGCGACGTTCTCTGTTTCGCGCCGGCTCATGCAGTACACGATCGCCGCGTCGTTCTCGTGACGTGCGAGGATCTGCGCAATCTGGTCCGCCGCCTTGACGCGGGGCAGCACGCGGTACGTCAGGTTCGGGCGATCGAACGTCCCGATCAGGATCTCGGGCTCGTGCAGATCGAGCTGGCGGATGATGTCCTCTCGCACGCGGGGAGTCGCGGTCGCGGTGTACGCGTGGAGCGACGCGTCCGGCAGCCGATCGCGGAGCTCGACGAGCCTGCGGTACTCGGGGCGGAAGTCGTGCCCCCAGTGACTGATGCAGTGCGCCTCATCAATCGCGATCGCGCCTATGCCCATGCCGGGCAGCTTGGACATGAAGCCGCTCGTCACGGCCCGCTCGGGCGAGACGAGCAGGAGTCTGAGGTCTCCCGAGTGCAGGCGGTCGTACGTGTCTGCGATCTCATCGTCGGTGCAGTTGCTGTTGAGCGCGGCGGCGGGGTATCCGCTCAGACGCAACCCGTCGAGCTGGTCCTGCATGAGCGCGATGAGAGGGCTGATGACGAGCGTGAGCTCGCCCGAGACCATGGGCGGGAGTTGGTAACACAGGCTCTTGCCCCCGCCGGTCGGGAGAACAACGAGCGAGTCGCGTTTGTCGAGCACCGCCCGAACCGCGGGCTCCTGGAGCGGTCTGAGGGTGCGAAACCCCCAGATGCGCTCAGCGATGTCCTCGATCGCATCCTGCGATACGCCTTCGGGTCCTTCCATGCCCGGATGCTACTCCAGTTGGTCGCGGACCGCCCGGACCTTGTCGGGTGAGATTGGCGATGTCCCGTTGAACTCCTGTCGGATGTAGGAGAACAGGTTTGCGATCTGCTGGTCGCTTAGGTGCGCCGACGCCGGCATGACCATCGCGTACTCGCCGCTGGCGGGCACAGCGGTCTCAGCACCGCCCATGCCTCTGAGTATCACCTCGATCGCCCGGTCGATATCGGTCATAACTGATGATCCTGCACGAAGGGCGGGCTGCATGCCCGGAACGCCGCTGCCGTCGGCCTGATGACACGCAAG
>WUAK01000174.1 GCA_009827205.1 Phycisphaeraceae bacterium
TACAACACAAGTATGACCACGAGAATCCCGAGTCCAAAGGCGAAGTCGACAAGCGGGCTCGTGATGTTCGAGATCGGGAGCAAGAGCCGCGGGAAGTACACCTTTGAGAGGATCGGCGCATCTTGCTTGAGCGCGTTGGCTGCCCTCCCCACCGAAGAGCTGTAGTAATTCCAGATGATCATCGCCGGGAAAAGAAACAAGGGATAAGGCAGCCCCCCAGAACCCGCGCGTTGAAGCAAACGTTCAAAGACCACCCAGTAGACACCGAGCGACATCAACGGCACAAGAATCGCCCAGACAATGCCAAACATCGTCTGGCGATATCGCACCTTGATGTCGCGCTGCACGAGCATCAGAAGCAGATCTCTCCAGACCACTGCTTCTCTCAGCCGAGCTGCGATGCTGTCGTTTGACTGCTCAATGACCCGTTCAAACCGGCGATCCAACTCGATCACGGGTGCAGCCTCTGCTGCCCCGTCCGAGGTCGACGCAGGAGCAGACTCATCCTGTGCGTGGTTCGTGTCTACGGTCGTCAAACAGCCTCTCCGTGCTTCCAGTGAGATCCTATTCACCAGTTGAGCGGTGAACCGAATCCTGCAGCGCTAGAATCCGAGCCTCGCTGAATGACAGCCGGAGACGGAAGCGCCGCATGACTCTGCCCGACACGCCCATACGTATCGCAGCGCTCGTGCCGATGCGCCACAGCAGCGAACGCGTTCCGAACAAAAACTTTCGGGAGTTCGCGGGTAAACCCCTCTACCAGTGGATCGTCAGCGCTCTTATCGAAGCCCCGTCTGTCTCTGAGGTCGTGATTGACACCGACAGCCCGACCATCCGTGAGCAGGCTCAATCCGACTTCCCGACAGTCCGCGTCCTCGAGCGTCCGGAGCATCTCCGTGACGGCTCAATCCCGATGAACACTGTCCTGCTCAACACCGTGAATCAGATCGATGCCGACTACTACCTCCAAACCCACAGCACCAACCCGCTGCTACGCCCCGAGACGATCCAGCAGGCGATCCAGTCCTTTATCGAATCTCGTAACACACACGATTCACTGTTCGGCGTGACCCGCTGGCAGACACGGCTTTACGATCACAACGGCGCACCAATCAATCACGATCCAGACGTCCTGCTCAGAACGCAGGATCTCCCACCCGTCTTTGAAGAGAATTCCAATATCTACCTCTTTGGACGCCAAACCCTGGAGGAGCGTGGCAATCGGATCGGCCACAAGCCGTTGCTCTTCGAGATCGATCGCCTTGAGTCGCTCGACATCGACGATGAGGAAGCATTCCAGCTCGCAGAGGCGGTCGCCCTGGCGGGGCTGGTATCAGGAGAAACGCGTTGAACCGAGGCAAGCTGCTCGTGACCGGCCCGCGCATCCTGCGCGATTTCGACATGGTCGAACCCGAACTCAAAGAGCTTGGGTTCGACGTCAGAACGGTCGAGGTCCGCCAATGTCTGAGCGAAGACGAGTTGATCCCGCTCGTGGGCGACATCGATGCCGTGATCTGCGGCGGAGACAAGTGGACCGCCCGCGTCATGGACAACGCTCCGAAGCTCAAGGCGATCTGCAAATGGGGCACAGGCACCGACGCGATCGACTTCGATGCCGCTCGTGAACGGGGCATCCTCGTCCGCAACGTGCCCGACGCGTTCAGCGTACCGGTTGCAGATTCGGTGATGTGCTTCATCCTCAACTTTGCCCGCCGAACCCCCTGGCTCGACAGAGAGATCAAAGCTGGCAGATGGACCCCTCTCGATGGCAGAAGCCTCTCCGAGTGCACACTGGGCGTGGTTGGCGTTGGCAACATCGGAAGCACGGTCCTGCGACGCGCCAAGGCATTCGGGATGAAGCTCATCGCTACCGACCCAAGGACGGACATCCCCCTGCAGCTCATCGATGACTCAAACCTCGAACTCACAGATCTCGACGACCTGCTTCAACGCTCAGATTTCGTAAGCCTCAATTGCGATCTCAACGACTCAACACGCGGCCTGATCGGCGAGCGTGAGCTCGGACTGATGCAGAAATCCGCGGTGCTCATCAACACCTCACGCGGACCAGTCGTGCAGCAGGCCGCGATCGAGGAAGCGTTGGTGAACGGTGACATCGCTGGCGCCGGTCTCGATGTCTTCGAGACCGAGCCTTTGCCCGCTGACAGCCCTCTCTTGAAACTCGACAATGTCATGCTGACCCCCCACCTAGCGCAGAGTTCCGACCGCGCTGCACACCGAACCCACAAGCGAGTCGTGCAAAACGTGGTTGAGCTCCTGGACATGCACGAGGGTCGCGGATGAGCACGCAGCGGGTTGCACTCATCACCGGAGCAGCCGGCGGGATCGGCAGCGCCACGTGTCGCGTCTTCCACGACGCCGGCTGGTTCGTCGTGGGTGTCGATCGACGCCACGAGGACGTGCCGGGCGTTGATCAGTTTCTCGAATACGACATCTCGGACCCGAGCACACCCGCGAAGATCTTCGAGCAGATCCGCACATCCAAGGGTCGGCTCGATGCCCTTGTGAACAACGCGGCCATGCAGCTCTGCAAACCCATCGTCGAGACCACCGCCCAGGAGTGGGACCAGGTGATGGCTTCCAACATCCGCTCCGTATTCCTTTCCGCCAAAGAAGCACACCCGCTGCTGAAGGTGACCCAAGGTGCGATCATCAATGTGAGCAGCGTCCACGCGATGGCGACCAGCAAAAACATCGCTGCTTACGCAGCCAGCAAGGGCGCTCTGTCTGCGTTCACCAGATCTCTTGCGCTGGAGTTCGGCGATGACGAGATCCGCGTCAACGCGGTGCTCCCGGGTGCGGTGGATACCCCCATGCTCCACGCAGGCCTGGACCGAGGACACGTCGAGCCCGGCAGCATGGACGAGCTCGTCCGAGGACTCGGAGAACGCCACGTGATGGGCCGCGTAGGACAACCCGAGGAGATCGGGCGCGTCATCCACTTCCTCGCCGACGGGCAGCAGTCCTCGTTCATCACCGGCCAATCGATCGTCGTTGACGGCGGAGCGCTCGCGAGGCTGAGCACGGAATGAACATGGCAGAACCCCGAGTCATCGTGAATCGCGAGTTCAAACTCGGCGAAAACCCACTCTGGGACGACCGCAGGAAGCTGCTCTTCTGGACAGACATCGACGCGGGCGAATTATGGAAGTATGACCCGAACACCCAGAAGGCCGAGCGGTTCTACGAAGGCCCAAAGGTCGGCGGGTTCACGCTTGAAGAAGACGGCAAGCTCGCGCTTTTCAGGGTGGAGGACATCGTCCTGATCGACCCGGACAATCCCGAGAAAGTCGAGCATCTCACATACTTCCGTGAAGAGAACGCCGCCCGCTTCAACGACGTGATGGCACTCCCCGACGGTTCTGTCTACGCGGGCACAATCGCAGCGAAATCGGGCTCGGGTGGGCTGTATCACGTCGACCTCGACCTGAGCATCCGGGAGTTCTTCCTTGGCACCGATGTCTCCAACGGAATGGCACTTCCCGACGAGCATTCGCTGATATGGACCTGCTCGACCAGCAGAAGAATCGTCCGCTTCTCCAAGGACCAAAAAACGCATGCTGTCAGTCAGACTGCCAACCTCTACACATCGCCCGAGGAAGAGGGCACCCCGGACGGGCTCTGTCTGGATGCGGAGGGGCACATCTGGTCGGCCAGGTGGGATGGCTCAGCGGTCATCGTCCATGCCCCCGACGGAAGCCCGATCCGGACAGTACATGTCCCAACAACCAAAGTGACCTCGGTCTGCTTCGGAGGCGACTCCCTCACCGAGTTGTTCATCACTACTTCGCAAGGTCCTGTATACGCACTGGACTCAGGCACTCAGGGGCTAGTTGAGAACCGTTCTCGTCTTGGGCTGTCCCGTCAGCCAGATCACCCCTGAGTCATGCCTCAGGGGAGCATTGACCGAGGTATAGTTCGCACCGTCTTGACACAAGGAGCCCGTATGTTGGGGAGCACCCGGCCTCCGACCCTCGCGGTCTTGATGCCTGTCTACAACGCAGAGCCCTACATCGCCCAAGCTGTAGAGAGCATCAGAGCCCAGTCCTTCGAGGACTTCGAGCTCATCCTCCTTGACGATGGCTCGACCGACGGCTCGCTCGCTGAGCTTAAGCGACAGGCCAGCCAGGACGACCGGATCACCCTCATCAGTAGGCCCAACACCGGGATCGTCGATGCACTCAACGAGATGATTGATCACGCTCGCTCCCCACTTCTGGCCCGGATGGACGCAGATGACATCGCATTCCCCGACAGGTTTAAAGTCCAGGTCGATTTCCTGAGCAAGAACCCAGAAACGGTCTGCATCGGTGGCGGCATCGAACTGATCGACAGCCGCGACAGGCACCTCCTGACCCCTCCGCCCGTCCAGGGCGACAAGCAGGTCCAGACCGAAGCCCTGTGCGGCAGGACGCCTATCTCGCACCCTGCTGCGATGATGAGAGCCGAGACTGTCAAGGCTGTGGGCGGCTATCAGCGTGACAGCTACCCCGCTGAGGATCTGGATCTCTTCCTACGGCTCGGCGAGATCGGCAATCTCGACAACGTTCCAGATCTCGTACTCCGCTATCGCGTCCACTCAGGCTCCATCAGCGTCCGCCTGAGCGACAAGCAGATCAACAAGATGAGGCTCGCCTGCGAGCGAGCCTGGCAACGCCGCGGCGTAGAGGGCCAGTTCAGGGGCACGATTGAGGCGAAGCCAAGCGGGGCCTACCACGTCGAATCTGCGATCCACCCGCCGATCCACGCAAACCCAACCGCTTCTGCACTCTCAAGCAGAATCACCGCCAACGATCGCAGCTAAGTAAGCGGCTTCGAATGCCTTTATTGTGAGTCTGGAAGAATCAGGGCGAGAGGATTTGAACCTCCGACCTCGTGTACCCAAAACACGCGCTCTACCAAGCTGAGCTACGCCCTGAAAGAAACCGGGCCCCGATCGGATCGGAGCCCGGTGTTGCTCACATAGTAGCCCGCCACGGCCCGCGGGACGCGTCGGGTTAATCGCCAGATGTGATCGAGCCCGGCAGCTCCGCGGGAACCTGGACGAAGGCCAGGACCTTCGGCCTGTCGCCCCGCTCTGTCACGTTGGAGCGGTCCACGATCATGAGATACCTCGCCTTGAAGCTCGGCGTCAGCGGATCCTGTTCTGAGAGACCGATCGTGTCCGCCTCCTTGTAGCCGTGCACGAGGTACCAGACCGCGTAGTAATCGCTGCCCACGCTCATCGAGTTGAGCACGGCGTTGAGCTGGGTCAGCTGCTCGCCGTAGTCGTCGGGCACCTGATCAGGCATGAGCGGAAGAAGATCATTCAACGCCGTCCCAGAGGAGTCCAAATAGCCCGGGAACACCTGCTCAAGGTCGGCTGGCTGGAGCGTCCCGTCGAGAAGCCTCGTGGCGTAGGAAGCGCCGATCAGATCACCGTGCAGGTGGCCCCCAAACGAGGAGATGTCCATGCTCAGTGTGTTGTTTCGGACAAAGTCCTGCGGATCACGTGGCTCAGCCGTGCCACGACCGTAGTTGGGGTTGCGATTTGGACCATTGCGATCGATGAATGCGACGCCGTCCGTGCGGTTGTCTCGCGAGAACCCGTCCATGTGGTGTTGGTTCTCGACGTTCGCCGGATCAACATTGCGTGCCCCGAGAAGCTCGCCCATCGACCCGATGCCGGGCTCGGTGCGGATGATGTCCATGCCCGAATTGACTGTCCGGTCGATCAGCAGGCCGAGCTCTTCCTCGCTCGGGTCGACGTAATCAACGACGGTGTCCGCGACCTCTTCCATGGGGCTAGGACCGAGTCCTGCGCCACCATCGTTGTGTCTTGAGTAACGAGCCGCGTCTCGGTAATCCGCGATCGTGCTACCTACGTCTGCCATGAGAACCCTGCCGTTGGGAACGCCCGGGTTCACAAAGGCGTTCACTCTGTATGGGGTCTGATTCTGAGAGAATTCGTCAACGAATTCGGGCCACCAGAGCCTCTCGAAGTCATTCACTCCTGCATCCGTGTTCTCAATGACATCCATGGCAAGCACAGGCGAGA
>WUAK01000175.1 GCA_009827205.1 Phycisphaeraceae bacterium
CGTGTCATGATTCGCGGCCCACCTTCTTCGCAGCCCGCAGCTTGTTCGCCATGATGGGCCAAAGGGCTGCCATACCGGGAATCGCGACCAGTCGAAACCTCAGCGGCGAATCTGCGACGACCGTGTCTATGGTCTTGATAGGCCCAGCCGCCAGAACGAAGGCGAACAGGACTCCGATCGCAAAGTACACGCCGATCACGATGAGCAGCACATCAATCATGAACCGCTCTCAGCAGTAGGGGTCTCAAGCAGCATGAAGAGGATGTTGTCGACAAACGTCGGGTCGCGTGTGAGACCAAGGTGGTTGGCAAAGATGAACTGGACTCGGTGCCACGCGACAGGGCTCTGAAGGAATGGCTGCCAATCTTGCCCTGTGCGTTCATCATGCAGTGCGCTGTATCTCGCAACAGTTCCGTCGCCTGGGCCGTTTTCATTGACACGTATCCTCCCAGACGCATTTACTGAGAGCACCGTCGGAGTGCTTTCTGAGTCTCCAATGAAAATCGAGATCGTTGTTCCTTCTGGGGGTGAGGCGGGAATATCGAGTGCTCTGTGCAGCTGCTCGGCTCGCACGAGGCACTTCTCGAGATGATCCCGGGCGATCGCTCGCCGGTCTTCACGCGAACGCACATCCGGCAGCAGGTGTTGGAGCTTGAAATCCTCATCCTCGTCGAGAAGCCCCCAGCCGTACTTCTCCCATGTCGCGATATCGAGGAATTCGATCGATTCACCTGTCTGCTGGTCGATGACCGCGCCGTGTCGCTCTCGTGGGAGCAGCTGATAGATCGCGGGCATGGTTCCAAGGATGCTCGGTCTGAAATTCGGGAACACCGGATTGAGGTTGAGGCCGTTTACAAGCTGCACGAGTGCGCCTGCCGAGCCCGCGTTCGGTGTCCCGATGAGGATTGCCTGTCGGACGTTCTGTGCGCCCTCCCAAGTCAGTTCAGGCAGGGAGCCATCGTCAGGGAGCGGCTGCGTGCCGTAACGCATGTAGTAGCGCAGCACGAGGCCGCCCATCGAGTGCGCGACGACATCAACCTTGAGTTGCTCATCCGGACGCATGCCTCTCGCATCTCGATTGACATCCTGGGCTTCCCTGATCACACCGTGCAGTGCTGCTGCTTGCTCGGCGATGTCCCTTCGCCAGTCGTAGGGCAGTTGGTAACACGTGTAGTGCAGCCCGCCGTAGTCGATCGCTCCGGACTCGCCGAGTGACTCGTCGCGGTACTTACCAGCCGCGAGTGTTTGCATGATGTCCACGTACGCGCCGATTTCAAAGCCGCGGAGCAGCCCGATATCAAGTTCAACGACATCAAGCACATCGCTCGGGTAGACGCTGTCTCTCAGTTCAGAGAGCGGCGTACCCAGCTCCATCGGAAGGGATACCTGCCGGGCGCCCACCGCCTTGTCAACGTCCGCAGCACCGAACGTGAAAGAGCCCCAGACCTTCGTCCCATCCTCATCGTTGAGCTTCGAACCAAGGATCCCCGGGATCACAACGACAGGAGTACGCTCGTCGCCGATGTTGGTCGCCGGGGTGTTGTAGATCGCACCGAGGTCGGCGGTCTTCTCGCCCAGATCGGCGCAGCCTGGGAGAAGCGTCATGAAGCAGAGGCAGCAACCGATTGCGTGGCGGTTCATGGTCGTTCCTGTACGAAGTCGTTACGAGTGAGTTCTGACGAGTATGCCGAACAAACAAGACCACATCGTAAGCTATTTCGTCGCGACAGGATTTCCGACGCGGCTGTCTGTCAATCCGTGGACAGGTTCGACTTGCTCTGATTGAAAGCGGCTGCGAAGAAGCTCGCGACGCGATCGTGCTGGACCGAGGGATCCTCGCTCGAAACAACATCGGCGACCGGTAGCACCGCGATCGGGATCTCGTTCTCAGGCTTGCTCCAGAAACCGACCGGCAGCTCGTCCCATGAGTCGTTCTCGCCTTGTACCGTCGATCGCCAGGGGGCGACGTACCAGTACCCGCTTCCGGAGAGCTTGCCAGGCGGAGCCAGCCCCATGACGATTAACCTCGGAGGCGACTCTTCCTTTGGACCGAGTCTGACCTGTGTGCTCATCTCAAAGCTGTGCGGCCACATCCGGACTGGTGTGGCGCCGGACACCGTCCATGCAACCTGTTCGAGTACCGCCGCGGTGTTTGAATAAAGCCTGATGAGTTCGGCATGAGCGAGCTGAGAGAGCTCTCCAACCGGTGCACCTTCTGCTACAGCGTGCTCTGGTTTCTGGAGAGGTTCCTGAACAGGTCGAGGGGCGGGCCCCGCTTCGGCCTTCACGGCTTCAATCATCCACCTGTGCGCATCGGCAATGCTCTTCCCAACCAGTTCAGTGGTTGCGATGGGTGCGCCGGTCTCTTCAACAAGGAAAAGCTCGAGGTTCCACAGCCGGATCACGCCTCTCATCGGGCGATCTCCTGCGACTGGCTCGCTCACGAAGATGCCATCGAGAAGACCCTGGCCAGACATCCACGTCATCGCGGCGTGCTGAGCGTCACCCCTCGGGCTGGCCCAAGATTTGCCAACAATCCCGGGGATGCGAACAGCGTGGCTGGCAAGCGCCCAAGCAGTAGCAAGATCGGCTTCGTCATGGCCCGCAAGCTCCCACCAATGCACCGCCTCGTGCGACATGTCACCCGCTCTGAGCTGATCCAAAGAGTGTCCCCTGATGACTCAAACCCGTCTTCTTGCCCCAACAACCCATATCAAAGGCAGCTTTCTTCCATGAGCCTACACCTCCGAATTGCTGGGCCCTCTTGGAGTTGACATAATTATTAGCAACTTGTATATTCATTCATGTCATTCCAACGACGCCACGAAGCCATCAAGCAAATCCTCGACAAGGGACCCGTCGAGAGCCAAGAGGCTCTCCAAACAGGGCTCGCTGAGTTCGGAATCAAGGCCTCGCAGGCCACGCTTTCACGAGACTTGCGCGAGCTCGGCATCGTCAAGGGCGCGATGGGTTACATACTCGATTCGACTCACCTTGCAGGCGTGCATGTCTCACGCCTTGAGGATGCCCTGCAGCGCGAGGTTTTCCAGATCAGTGAAGCTCAGGCGATGGTCGTGCTTCGAACGAGGCCTGGCGCCGCCCAGTCGGTAGGGGCTGCGTTTGATCTGCACTTGCCGCCTGGTGTCGTTGCGAGCCTGGCCGGTGATGACACGATCTTCCTTGCGATCGAGTCGGGCGTAACGGTTACTGAAGTTGCAAACCAGATGCGTGTACTCGCTGGTCTGGTTGATCAAGGAGTTGAGGCATGACAACCCCAGTCGCGGTTGTCGGTGCAGGGGGGTACACGGGCCAGGAACTCGTTGAACTCATCACTAGCCATCAAGCGCTCAGGCTTGTCGCTGTCTTTGCTTCAGAGAAATCAACCGGCACTCCTATCAGCGAGATCGCACCGAGGCTACGCGGAATCGTGGATCTTCGAGTACAAGACACGAGCGTGGATGCGATCGCCCGATGCGGAGCATCGCATGTCTTTCTGGCAACGCCGCACGAACTGAGCATGCAGCTGGCGCCAAAGCTCATCGAGAATGGTCAGGCGGTCCTCGATCTTTCCGGCGCGTTCAGGCTCAGAGATCTAGACCTGTATCCAATTCACTATGGATTTGAGCACCTCCACCCGGGCTCTGTCGAGAAGTCGCTCTACACCATCCCCGAGCTGTGTAGGGACAAGATCCCAGAGGCGAAACTGCTCTCGCTTGCAGGGTGCTACGCGACTTCAGTCATCTTGCCTTTGGCTCCGCTTGTTCGTGCCGGCTTGCTCGAGCCAGGCCAAACTGTGATTGTGGATGCCGTGTCTGGAGTCAGCGGTGCAGGGAAGACGCCTGCCGCGAAGACAAGCTTCTGCGAAGTGAGCCAGTCGCCTTACGCGGTGCTCAGCCACCGCCACGAACCCGAGATGATCGAGCACGCGGGGACTGACATTCTGTTCACGCCCCATCTCGGGCCCTACGCTCGCGGCATCCTGTCAACGCTACACATAGATCTCGCGAAGGGCACAACACGTTCCGAGGTCGAAGCGGTGTTGCAAGGTACCTTTGCTGATTCCCCGTTCGTCCGTCTGCTCCCTGAAGGCGTTTGGCCAAGCGTGGGGGCGGTGGCACACACAAACATGGTCGACATCGGTTTCGCGGTCGATCAGAAGCGAAACCACCTCGTCCTCGTCAGTGCGCTCGACAACTTGCTCAAGGGCGCATCAGGTCAGGCGATCCAGGCACTCAACTTGCATCTCGGGATCGACGAGCGCGCCGGTCTGATGCCCGGGGCCACGAAGTGAAACCGGTTGTTATCAAGCTCAGCGGCAAAGTGCTCGATCAGCCCGCAACAGCCTCGCCACTCTGGTCTGCAATCACATCTGCTACAAAGGATGCACCGATCGTCCTCGTGCATGGTGGGGGCATGCAGGTTGACGCGCTCCTGAACAAGCTTGGAGAGCAGACTTACCGCATTGATGGCATCCGGGTCACGCCCGTATCACAGATTGATCTCGTTACCGGTGTGCTCGCAGGTCAGGTCAGCATCAGACTCGTCGGTGCGCTCAAAGCAGCAGGGGCTCCAGCGGTTGGAATATCACTCGGTGATGCAGGGATGCTGCGGTGTGAGCAGGCGGGGCACGATTTTGGGCGAGTAGGCGCTGTGACACCCGACAACGCTGAATTGCTCGGCACGCTGCTTACTGCCGGGTTTGTACCGGTCGTGAACTCGATCGGGATCGATTCAGATGGCAAGCCCCTGAACGTGAATGCGGATGATGCCGCCGTCGCGGTAGCAATCTCGTTAGGAGCGAGCGAATTACTGTACATCTCTGATGTGCCAGGACTCTTAGGTGATGCCGGTGATGTCATCTCGACAGTGAACCAAATTCAGATCGAGACGCTGATACACAAGGGAGTAGCCAAGGCGGGGATGGCGGCGAAACTTCGCTCTGCCTCTGATGCCTTGGGCGGCGGTGTCGATATCGTTCGTGTGACAGACACCGCTGGCGCGGTCAAGCGATTGCTCGGCGATCCCTTCATCGCAACGAGTATTCAACTAGGAAAAGAGGTTCGGGGCTAGGCAAGCTCAATGAGAGCGCACCCCAACTCCTGCATGATCCGGTGCTCGTGAGGCAACACTGCAGATCGATTGAAATGTGAAACGCGAAAGACGGCACACGCTTCAGCTGGCAAAGAGCCGATGCGCGTGCCGTCCTAGGCATGTAAACGGGAACTACGGCGAACTTATCGCCTGCGACGCATCGCGACGAGACCGCCGAATCCGAGCATCGCAGCACTCGCCGGGGCTGGAATGATCTTGACTTCGAGCTGAAGTGAGACAGGGGAGCCGCCCTCGTTCGTGCTGAACACCGGGAACATGCCCTGGCCAGTTTGGTCGGCAGGGTGGAGGCTGGTGATCGAGAGGCTCACGATGCCCGAGTTGAGCGAATCCTGCAGGTAGCTGACGACGTCAGCGTTGTTGAGGTCGAGTGCGAACTCGATTGTCTGGCCCGAGCCGATGACTGTGGTTCCGGGCGTTTCGCCAATGATGTTGCCGACCGCAAACGGGGCGGGGGTGAAGCCGTCGCGCTGGTTGTTGGACACGTCTCGGAGTGTGCCGCCCGAGTTGTCGGTGGCGTACGCGTTGCGGATGTCCTCACTGGTCGGATCGCCGAAGCCCCAGGCAAAGTCGTCACCGTACGCGAACGCGTTGAGCCCGCCGCGGAACCCGGTGCCGAAGAGGTCGATCGAGGCGCCTTCGTTGTAGACGTTGTCGTAACTGAACTCGCCGCCGGTGATAGTCGCCGAAGCGGTGGCTGATGTGATGATGTAGTTCGAAGCGCCCTGGCCAGACGTGATGTCACCCGCGGTGATGAAGCTGTTGAGGAACTGCGCATCGCGATCATCGAACTGGCCCGGGACGAAACCGGAGCTGAACGTCGAAGCGGCAGGACGGAAACCAGTGGTGAAGTTGAACGGATAATTCCAGCGGTCGAACGTTGGTGCCGCAAAGTCGAACGTAGTCTGCGCCGTAGCGCCGGCGGCGAGCAGGAGCCCGCCCAGGATCGCTGTCTGCTTGATCATGTCTCTCGCCTGTGGGTGTCTTGCGAGGGA
>WUAK01000176.1 GCA_009827205.1 Phycisphaeraceae bacterium
GAGCAGCAGGCTCATCGAGTGCTACCTCAGGCTCAACAACGCCGAGCTGGCTCAGGTCGTCATCGACACACTCGATGAGGAGCAACTGAACTCACTCAGTGTCATGCTGATGAGGTCCGACGTCGCCCGTCTGCAGGGCAACGACAACGAGGCCACACAGCTGATCGACCAAGCGATCGCCGATTACCCCGACGACCCGCTCGGCTACATGAAGCGCGCTGCGAGGCTCATGTCCAGCAAAGCAACCCTGCCCGACGCAGCTGAGGATCTCAGCCGCGCTATCGAGCTGAACCCATCAAACTCAGACGCGTACCGCCTCCGGTCCCTCGTGTACAACGAGCTGGGACAGGTCAGCAACGCCGCAGCGGATATCATCGCATCCGCAGAAGCCGCCCCCGACAACACCCAGCTCAGACTCGGTGCCGTGCAGAGGCTGCTCGAAATGGATCGGGTCGAGGAAGCCGCAAACCTCGTCGATAGTGCGCTGGAACGCAGGCCGACTGACTTGAACCTGATGATCGGTGCCGCCGACACGTTCACCGGCGCCGACCAGCACCGCACGGCACTCGCCTACTACGAGCGCGCGTGGGAGCAGTCCAAAACAATGGCAGTCGGCAGGCGTCTTGTCACGTGCCTCCTCGATCTGCCCAGACCAGACGAACGCCGAGCCCGTGAGATCGCGCGAAGCGCCGAGATCTCAGATACTGAGAATCCCTCGACGTTCCTGCTCCGCGCTCTGATCGAGTCAAAGACGGACAACACCCAGAACCTCCGCGCCAACCTCGTTGAGGCCTACGAACTTGTCAAGAACGACAGAGAGAGAATCGGTTGGTGGATGCGCAACGCCAGCGAACTGATGAGCACCAATGAAGACTTGATCACGCTCTTGAGCGACATCGACAACGATCGCGGGCTCACGACTTGGGCTTCCATGTTCTACGCACAGATGCTCGTCAACCAGGAAGGCCGGGAGCGCGAGGGAGTCGACAAGCTCGACTCGATCATCGAGACGACCCAGGATCAGCTGATCAAGCTGACGGGGTACAAGGTCCGCTCGATGGCTCGGTACAACCTGGGCGAGTACAGCGGGGCAGCCAGCGACATGCAACTGGGCCTGGAAATGGCCCCGAACGACGCGGAACTCCTCAACAATCTCGCCTACATGCAGGTCCGCCACCTGAATCAGGCGGATAGCGCTGTAGATCTGGCTAGAAAGGCGATTGCCGCAAACCCCGGCATGCGGGCGGCATACGACACACTCGGGCTGGCACACCTGGCGCGGGGAGAATCCGCCGAGGCGATCACAGCCCTCGAAACCGCACTCAGCCTGGCCCAATCGGATGCCGATAGGGCACCTGTGCTTATCCATCTTGCCAGTGCAAGGCTGGAGTCCGGTAACGTCGGAGGAGCCCAGGAAGCGGCTCAGCTGGCCAGGGAGATTTCCATCAACCAGCCAGATCAGATGAGTGATGAGACCAAGGAAGAACTGGAACAGATCCTCGATGCGATCCGGAATCAGTAAGTAGTGAATGAAAGCGGCGCAGAACGCCGGGTGATTGAGTTCTTGAGAAAGCAGATATGAGCACCGCAGCACCCACAACAAGACCGATCGTCCCGCAGGCAGCGAGACCAAACTCGCCCTCGTCTGCGAGCCAGAAACCGGTCCAGACCATCGACCCGATCAAACTGTTCAAGAAGTACTTCTGGCTGCTTGTCGTATCGGGGGTCATCGGCGTCGCCATCGGGGTCGGCTCATTCCTTGCGCTGCGCAAGTTCCTCCCCCGCTACGACGCGCAGGTCTACTTCAAGGTCCTGCCCGCGACCACAGACCCGCTTGAAGTAACCACGGACACCGGCACCGAGAAGGGGCTCGAACGCTTCATGGCCACCCAGGCCCAGACCATGGTCTCTGACAAGGTCCTCGACAAGGCCGTCCGCTACCCCGGGTACCAGACCAACGCGCCGGATTGGATCGAAGAGTTCACAGGCGCCAACGGCTCCATCGATTACTCCGCTGCGATCCGCGATCTGCAGGAGATCGTCACCTCGCGCCCGATCGCAAAGTCCGACTTCATCGTCATGACGGTCAGCTACATGGAACCACAGGATGCGACCTTCATTGCGCAGAAGGTGCGAGAAGCCTACATGTCCGAGCTCAGCAGCGATACCGACAACCTTCAGGACGAAAGGCGAGAATCGCTCAGCCGATCGATCCAGAACCTGGTTGACCAGATCGAAGAGCAGGAACGAGCCCGCGACCGAATCATCACCGAGAACCAGCTCGAATCGATCGAGGCGAAAACAAGTGAAGCCTCGTATGTGCTTGCCGGGTTCATCCAGGAACGCAGCGTCGTCCAGGATCAGATCACCATGCTGATTACTCAGCAGCAGGAATACGAGCGTGTCCTCTCGGCGCCTGGCGGCACCATCTACCCGGAGGACATCAGAACCGCAGCGGAATCCCACCCGCTCGTCACACAAACGATGTCAACACTCCAGCAACTCCAGGCGAGCGACCGCTCACTTGAGAAGCAGGGCCTCGGAAACAAGCACCCGGTCCGCGTCAACATCCAGGCACAGATCGACGGCCTTCGTGAAGAGCTCGACGTCACACGCAACCAGATCATGTCGACCCAGTTCAACGGCATGCTCGATACGCTCCGCCGGAGCCTCCTGCAGATGCGTGCCCGCGAGGAACAGTTCCTTGACAAAATCGATGAAGCCAAAGAACGCCTGAGCGAGCTTGCGAAGCTCGAGCAGGAGATCAACGAACACGACCGCAAGATCGAAAGCCTCGGGGAACGCAGGGATGAGACCCAGTTCGCGCTCGACGAGCTCAACACGATCGCCGGCATGGAAAGCTCCGACCGGGTCCAGGTCTTCCAGCGCGAGAAGCTGCCCGACAACATGGCCTTCCCCCGCGCGATCATCATTGTCCCAGCGGGCTTTATGCTCTTCGTGGGTCTCACCGCGGGCCTGATCGTGCTCCGCGAACTCCTCGATCAGCGCGTCAAGGGACCAGCTGACGTCGCGATGATCCCGCGCACACCGGTGCTCGGCATCATCCCGCTCGCGAGCGAAGACCCATCAAGGCCCGAGCGCCCCGAGACCGCGTTCCACGACCGACCCACGGGCATCATGGCCGAGAGCATCCGCCAGCTCCGCGAATCGGTCGTCAAGAAAATGCAGCAGGCCGGTCACCGCTCGGTGCTCGTCGTCCCGGCGACACCAGAGTCCGGCGCAACAACACTCGTCACAAACCTCTCCGAGGCGAGCGCACGAGCAGACCTGAAGACTCTCGTCATCGATGCGAACCTCCGCAGGCCGCGCATTCACGGCCTATTCAACCTCGAAGCCAACCCGGGCCTCGTGGACGTCCTCGCGGGCGCAGCCACCATCGAGGATGCGATCTGCACCACCGACAACCCGAAGCTCGACGTGCTCACAGTCGGTTCGGCCGAGCACCGAGTCTTCGAGCGGATGGTGACTGATCCCATGGGCGAGCTGCTCGCCAAACTCGAATCGCGGTACGACATGGTCATCCTGGACACGGCTCCCGCGATCGTCGCCGGTGACGCAGTCGGGCTCGCGCAGCGCTGCGGAGCCACGATCCTGGTCGCTCGCGCGATGAACGAGAAACGCGGCACGATCGCTCGACTCAAGAACGAACTCAGCGACACTCGAGCGGAGTTTCTTGGAGTTCTCATTAATGCCGTCAGGCCCTCCGCGGGCGGATACCTCCGCAAGAACTACCGCGAGGCCCACGCCTATCAGCAGAAGGGACGCAAGGCCGCCAAGGCCTGAGTCGGAGCCAAGAATCTGCCGTGACGGCGAAGAGCAACCCCAACTCGGGCCTCCCGCGCACGCTCGTGACGGGCGGCTCTGGATTCATCGGTTCGCACCTGACCGAGAGGCTGCTCAGCGCCGGACGCGAAGTCGTCGTCGTCGACAACCTCTCCACGGGCCGGCGCTCAAACCTCCCAGAAACGCACGATCGCCTGACCGTGATCGAGCAAGACCTTGCCGATGTTGTATCTGATCTGGGGGAAAGCAATCAGCTCGGCGCATTCGACGAGATCTATCACCTCGCCGCGGCTGTTGGCGTCAAACTCGTCATGGAACGCCCCGCCGAAGCGATCGAGACCAATGTCTCGCTCACTGCTGACCTGCTGACCGCTTCGCTTCGTTCTGGCAAGGGCGGCGCACCGTCGCGCGTGCTCGTCGCGTCGAGCTCAGAGGTCTACGGCAAAGGTGTCGGCGAAGTCTTCAGCGAGGAAGACGATGTCGTCTACGGCCCAACCACGGTCACTCGGTGGTCGTACGCCGCGAGCAAAGCACTCGACGAACACCTCGCACTGGCGCACCACAGTCAGTCAGCACTCCCCGCGGTCATCGTCCGGTTTTTCAACACCGTCGGACCTCGGCAAATCGGCAAGTACGGCATGGTGCTCCCTCGTTTCGTTGAAGCCGCACTCGCGGGCGACCCGCTGACCGTGTTCGGAGACGGCACACAGTCGCGCTGCTTCTGCGATGTGCGTGATGTCGTGGGCGTGCTCCCGGAACTCATGTCACGAGACGCGTGCGCAGGCCGAGTGTTTAACGTTGGTTCCGATCAGCCGATCACCATCAACGAGCTCGCCGAGGCCGTGATTGCTGCGACAGGTTCGTCTTCGAAGATCGAGCACACGCCCTACTCCGCCGCGTACCCGCGTGGGTTCGAGGACCTGAAGCGGAGGCGTCCCGATCTGACCAGACTCCGCGACGCCGTGGGGTTCGAGGCGCGCGTCCCGCTCGAGAAGACCATCGCTGATCTCGCAGAAGCGATCCAATCGGGGAGCGTGGCGTGATCCTCCAGGACTCCCAGCTGCTGAACGACTTCATGCCCTCACTCCCTCCCGAGGAGACAGAGGCAATCACCGAGGTCGCCTCGCGCACGAGCATCTTCCAGGGCTACGTCGGAGTCTTCATCGTCGCGTTCCTCGTGACTCTGTTTGCGACCCCGATCATGCGGAGGCTCGCGGTCAAGAACAACATCGTCGATCACCCGACCGACCCGCGGAAGGTGCACAAGCAGCCAACGGCTTACCTTGGCGGCGTCGCGGTCTTCCTCGGGCTCATGGGCGCGATGGTCTTCTCGATCCTCGCGACTCAGTTCCCCGGACTCATCGAGTACCACGACACAGAGCAATCGCTGCCGACTTCGAGCAAGATGCTCCCCTTCTCGATCCTCCTGGGCATGACCGTAATCATGTTCGTCGGCCTCTTCGACGACATCATCGGGATCAGCCCCAGACTCAAGATCTCTGGACAGCTATTCGCGGCAGCTGCACTTGCGCTCGACCAAGTCGGTGTGAAGGTAGCCGCGGGTCTGATCCTGCCGTTGGCTAGTTTCTTTGGTGTCGACACAACCGTGATCAACGGCGAAGAAACTATCGGCATCGCGTTCGGGATGAACACATGGTTCTTTGGCAACGGGATCGACCTCATCTACTGGTCCGGCGCCGCGGTCATCACCATCTTCGTGCTAGGCGGGTGCAACGCCGCGAACCTGATCGACGGACTCGACGGGCTCCTCTCGGGCGTGACGGCGATCGCCGCCGTGGGGATCCTCGTCATCGCTCTCACCATGGCCCTCTTCGACGACGGCCCACGCGACACACAACGCGTCATCCTGGCTCTGGCGATCGTGGGCGCCTGCCTCGGGTTCCTCCCACACAACTTCAACCCGGCAAATATCTTCCTGGGCGATTCAGGCTCTCTGCTACTCGGCTACTGCATGGTCGTGCTCATCCTGATGCTGGGTGACACGGGCAAAACGCACCTCGTCGTCGCGGGCCTCGTCGTATTCGCGATCCCGATCATGGACACCGCTTTGGCCATCATCCGACGCAAGATGTCCGGCAAGAAAATGAGCGATGCCGACGCCAACCACCTCCACCACATGCTCAAGCGATCGCTCGGGGTGAAGGGCGCGGTTTTCGTGCTCTACGGCATCGGTCTCGCGTTCGCCGGGCTCGGGATCGCTGCAAGTTTCGGACGGGCCCGGGTCATCTACGCGATCATCCTCAGATCGGAAGAGCGTCG
>WUAK01000177.1 GCA_009827205.1 Phycisphaeraceae bacterium
TGCTCTTCCGATCTCGCGGTTTATCCAGTTGCTCTCTTCATCATCCGCGAACATCACGAGCCAATCGCCGGGCTCGTAGTGCTTCTCCTCAAGCGGCGCGATCCACACGTTTCTATACCGCACCGGCCCCTCAGCCATGGAAACATGATCTTGCAGACGCAGCGGTCCGATCTGAAAGTCCAAGCCATCTGCAGGCTTCTCGGCGTTGTTGGCGCCGCTGCCCGTGCCATGAGGGAGTTCGATGTTGTTGTGGATAAGCCTCCCGTTCCAGTAGACCGTGACTCTGGCGGGTTCGGTTTTGACGCCGTTCTTGAAGCGAGGCGCACGGAACCAGATGTCGTACGCCTGCCACGTGTCTGGGCCGGTCGAGGCGTTCACATCGGCGGGTTTGATGCCATAGATCGCACCGGCCTCGTTGTCGGCAAGAGGTTCATCGCCGACTTTGGTACCCAGCACCTGAATTTCGTAACGATCGTGCAGATACACACCCGAATTGCCAGCCATCTGTCCCATGCCACCGCTCGGGCTTAGCCACTCGACATGCAGCCTTGCATCACCAAACTCCGTGGCCGACACCAGATCGCCGGAGCCACTGCCCACAGACATCCCATCTACAGCGGCGATTAAATCGGCCTGTGTCAGGGATTGCGGGGGGAACGGACTTCCCTCGTGCCGCATCGTTGCCGAGTGCCCAACACCGATGAGAGTTACCGCATCTCCCCGGGGAAGCACTCCGATACCCAACGCTTCGGGTTTCACCTCGACATTTCCGAGCGACGAAGGCTCGTGCCCTGCTGTCGCGGGGATCGCATTGAGCGTATACCACGCCTCGGTCGACCAGATCTCCTCACCGTCGAGACTTGTCGGATCTGTATGAATGTGATAACACCGCCCCGGCACAAGATCGGCAACTTCGATCTCAACGACCAACCCATCAGCATGCACAACGGCACGCGATACAGCGTGCTCTCGTTCGTCCACCTTCGGTCCGCCGTACTCAACAGTTGGTGCGTAGGTCCACGAAGTGACCGCGAAGCTATCGGCCTCTTCGAGCCACACCGTGTCGATCGGCTTGGTGAACTCGATGCGGAAACCATCGGGAGTCGCGCGCACGCTGCGCATTTCAAAGGCAACATGACCGTTCGGCGTCAGACGCTGCAGCCCGTGCTGCGTCCCCCGCCAATTCCAGTTGCCACCCGCTCCTATCCCGCCAACATAGAGCGAGCCGTCAGGGCCCCACGCCATGCGATTGACGCCTGACTCGAGCCCCTGAGTGAACCGAAATAGTGCCCCCTGGAGCTGCCCGTTAACTCGCTCGAGTTCGATCCGGCGAACGCCGCCCGCGGTGAGTTCACCCACGAGCAACTGGCCGTCGTACAACCCTCCCTCCATAAGCAACGGCTGGGTCGGTGAGTTGCTGACCTCGTTTTGCGGCATCAGCACACTGGCAGGCGTGCGTGGATAGTTGCCAAGCGCGCTAGGAGCACCGCCGCTGGGGAACCGCTCGGCGAGCTTGGGTACAAAGTTGGTCCAGTTGTAGTGACCATAAAAACGCCACGGGATCAGTTCGCCTAGTTGATTCGTGGGCATCCATGTACCCTGATTGTCGAGATAAACCATCGACCCATCGTCAGTCCACCCCAGGCCGTTGGGTGTCCGCAGCCCACCAACCAAAGCCCTCGTATCACCCGTTTCGATATCGATCTCGATAAGGCATCCCCTCAACGGCCCATTAGGCCCAGCGTTGTGCAGCATGCCTTCCCAGTCCGGCGGCGCCATCGCGGTCGAGAGCGCGGTGTAGAGCTTCCCGTCGCGATGCAACAGGCCCATCGTGAACTGGTGATAGTTCCAGCCCTCCCAACCATTGCCAACAATCTCGTGCGTCTCGTAGAAACCATCCCCGTCGTTGTCCAGAAGTCGCTCTACAGCCCGCCGATTCGCGACATACAACACGCCGTCGACCACACAGAGCCCGAGGGGTTCATACAGCCCGCCAGCGATCCGGGTAATCGTCACATCGTTGGGGTCAGCCGCATCGAGATTCCCGATCGCAAACAGTGAGTCTGGCTCTTTGCTCTCGATGTCTGGCAGCGCAACCTCGTCACGCTGTAGAGGATCAAAGGTGCCAATCACAAGGCGACCATCTGGCAGGAATGCCATCGCACCGACCTTGGGTTCGTACCCATCAGGACGAACCGTTGAGAGCGTCCATCCGGGATGAACACCGATCAATGGTGCCATATCGCCAGGCCGCCGTTCTCCCTCAACCCGTTTGATGCCAGGAGAGGTAACGCGCGTGATGTCCTGTTCGGTCCGAAGATTCGCTTCGCCCAGTACCGTGAATGCGTCAGCTCCCGGCGGCCGCCACTCTAGCCGAAGCTCCCGCCCCCCACCGCTGTCAAAGTGCTCAATCCTCAGCGAGTGCGTACCGGAGGCAAGTTCAATTCCCTCAACCTCGACCGCAGTCGCCGCGTGCCGACCATCGTGATCGAGCACAACCTCATCGCCTATGTACAACCGGGAGCCGTCGTCGCTGGTCAAGCGAAACGCGTGCGCCCCTGCTCTCTCGACGAGCAGCTCGCCGAGTACATGGGTCACAAACGGAGCACTAAGACCTCCGAAGTCATCGTATGTAAAGTCAATGCGGGCACGGAGCGAGTCATGGTTCGGTGTCTGCTCGCCGGCAACCGTCGGAATAACCTCCGGCTCCTGACTCACCTGATAAACCCGAAACGTGACGCCAGGGTCAGTCTGACCAGAAGCGGTAAACGCCATGAGCCACAGCATCACAGTAAACAGTGCATTGTGCATAGTGCTCGGATCCTACTACCCAGGAACCTCAGCCGCCAATCGCCAGCGGCTTGCCTCTGCACCGACCCAATTCGCTGCCAGTTCAGTGACGTAGTGGCGTAGCGAATCGCTCGCGGGTTGAATGGCTGATCTTCAAGAGTCCAGCCTGATATTGAATCCGCCCAGGTAGATAATTTAAGTCTGTGTTGCAATTTGCTCCGTCGGTTTTCGTTGTGCCGATATCCACCCACACAAATATTGCGGTAGAAGCTTCTATGATATTGCGTAAATTCATCACTACTCAGAATTTGGTAAGCACGTACTTGCTCATATCTGCAGTGATCATGTTTGCAGGAGATGTCGTACAGGCACAGGTCGATGCTGCCGCGCAACGACCGAATATCGTATTCATGCTTGTCGATGATCAATCATGGTCTGGTACCTCGGTCCAGCCTCATCCTGATGTCCCATCAGACTCTGGGATGCCATTCAGGACACCGAATCTCGAACAGTTCGCGGCTGAGTCGATTAGGTTCTCCGCCGCATACGCCCCCGCGCCGGTCTGTGCACCAAGCCGGGCCAGCATCGCTACAGGCCGGAATCCCGCACGCCTTGGCTGGACCACTGTTGCGCAACCCCGAACCGCGTCAACGAGCCAGCAGCTTGTCCCCCCCGATAGCCGCCGGGCCCTTCGTGATGCCGATGTAACGATTGCTGCAGTTCTTCAGCAAGCAGGGTACCAGACAGCGCACTTTGGAAAGTGGCACCTGGGCGGGGGTGGCCCTGAAGCGCACGGATTCGATGTGAGTGACGGCGATTTAGGTAATGAAGCGGCGAGTCAATACACCGATCCTAATCCTGTTGACATATTTGGCATGGCAAAACGAGCAGAGCAATTCATGCAACGCTCGCGAGAAAGTGATCATCCCTTCTTTATCCAACTATCTTGGCTCGCACTCCACTCGCCGCAGAATACTCTCGAATCGACCAAGCTCGAGTACGCCGAAATGCCCGAAATACGCGGCCGCCAGCGTAATCGTCTCGCGATCACCGAAGACCTTGATACAGGTGTAGGACTTGTGCTCGATTCTATCGAACGACTCGGTTTATCGGAAAACACGTATGTCATTTACATGTCTGACAATGGCGGTGACCCGAGTGAAACGGCTCCGTTGAGCGGTGGTAAGGGTGGCCTGCAAGAGGGAGGCATCCGGGTACCACTCATAATCCGCGGTCCCGGGATTGAACCGAACTCATGGAGCCACGAGCCTGTGATTGGCTATGACTTGTTCCCTACGTTCGCCGAGTGGGCGGGGATCAATGTGCAGCGTGACTTCGACTCCGCTTTGGATGGTAATTCTCTTGCCAGTGCAGCAAGTGGCAGGGTTGATACAGTCGACCGTCCACTATCTGGCCTTGTCTTTCATTTCCCCCACTACCAAGGTGACTACACGCCGGTATCAGCTTTGGTCACTGAACAATACAAACTAATACTCAACTACGAATCAGATTCAATTGCACTATTCGATCTAAAGAACGATATTGGTGAAGAGATCGATCTTGCCGAGGAATTGCCCACCACGGCCTTGGGATTCAGGAATCAACTCGAACAAGCACTCCAGTCGCTCGGCGCGGCGATGCCTTCTAGCAACACTGCTTTCGATCCCACAAATGTTGAACGGCTGAATCAACAGCCAAGGGCAAGGGAACGAGAACAAAGGCAGCGTAATCGAGGTGATCAGGACGCACGGCCACGCGGGCGCGGACGTGGTGATATCGATGGGCGCCAGGTTGACCGTGGGCAAATCGAAAACAATGCCGAGCCCACACCTCCCCCCGAAGTCACACCTAGCGTTTCCATTACTATTGATAATGGCTTTCGAGTGATCAGCGCAAATGGCCTTCCTTCCCACGATACTGGCAGATTCCCAAACCGGCACAATCCGCACTCGATCGGTGTCCAGTCGCACACCTATCGTATGCCGCTCGTACCGGTTATGGCCGAGTCACCTATTCCATCAGCAGGTGAATTCGGAATTGGTGTCAATGGTGTCATCATGGACGCAGGCACTGGTGAGTTCTGGACAGCCGAAAGCGCCCGAGTCTTCGGGGCCCGCTCACTGTGGAATTACGAAGCTCTTGGTGGAGGCATTAACCTAGGGTTAGACCATCACAACGCGCACGTTCAAGGCTCAGGCAAATACCACTACCACGGAATGCCCGAGGGGCTTATCCACTCCCAGTCGCATGAACTGAATCGAAATTTCATGATCCATATTGGATGGGCTTTCGACGGATTCCCTATCTACGCAGGCATGGGCTATAGCGATCCGATGGACGCTAATTCTGAACTCCAGCCATTGCGATCTAGCTACAGGCTTAAAGAAGACGAACGCCCCGATCCCCCTGCCGGGCCGGGTGGGCGTCATGATGGCACGTTTGGCCACGATTGGGAGTTTATTGAAGCACTCGGCGATCTCGATGAGTGCAACGGACGCTACGGCGTTACACCCGAGTTTCCGGAAGGAACGTACTACTACGTTATAACCGAGGAATTTCCATCAATCCCGCGCTACTGGCGAGCAACGCCTGATCCTTCCAGCCTCCGACAAAACAGGGAACGCCGACGCACACAACCTGGTGGGCCCTCTCAAGATCGATAGACGAGAAGCCTGGATTCGATTCTTTGCTGCCCTTGTGCTGCTGATTGGACACATCCAAACGAAAATGCAGCTTTGGCTGCTCACTGTCCGAATTGCTACGTAATCAAAGTCATGTAAGGCCTATGACTAATTGCCTACGAGTTTGGATATTGCCTCCTGCACAACATGCGGCATCTCGACTAGTCGCCCCTTGCCCTCTTCCCCGCGGAGCTTGAACTCCACCGAGTCCTGCTCAAGAGCCTTGTCGCCGATCGTCAGGCGAACGGGGATACCGATCAGGTCGGCGTCCTTGAACTTCACGCCCGGGCGTTCCTTTCGGTCATCGACGAGCACATCCACGCCCTCGTCGGCGAGCTTCTCGGACAGATCGTGGGCGACCTTGGCGTGCTCGGGCTTATCAGGGTCCATGACCGTGATCACGACGTGGTACGGCGCGATCGGGACGGGCCAGATGATGCCCGAGTCGTCGTGACTCATCTCGACCGTCGCCGCGACGGTTCGGCTCACACCGATGCCGTAACAACCCCTGATCACGGTCTGCTTCAGAT
>WUAK01000178.1 GCA_009827205.1 Phycisphaeraceae bacterium
GTCATTCTGTGGGGCCATGTGCCATGGTTCTGAGTCGGTGCCGTTGATCGTTGTCCCGCCGTGGATGTTGTTTTTGACGTAAGGCAGAAAAGACTGAGGGAACGTGGGCTGGATCGCGCTCGCGTCATCGAGGCGCTGGGTTTGATCCTGAGAAAGCGAAACCTCGAGCGCATTCAGGTTCGCAAGGAGCTGGTCCATGGTTCGTGCGCCGATGATCGTGCTCGAAACGCCCTGCTTTGATTGCACCCACGCCAGAGCCGCCTCTGCGGGCGTGCAACTCGCTTCCTGCGCAACTTTGATGAGTTCATCCACAATAGTGAGGTTTCGTTCATTGAGATGGCCCTTGACCCAGTCGCCTCGTTTCGGGTCGATCGTGTCGAGGTTGTCGCGTGTGTACTTGCCCGTCAGCACGCCACCCTTGAGCGGCGACCAGGGCGTGACCCCCATACCCATCTCGCGCGCCATCGGGAGCAGCTCGTTCTCGACCGTGCGTTCGACGAGCGAGTACTCGATCTGCAGCGCCACGGCGGGCGTCCAGTTCTTGAAGATGGCCTCGTACTGCGCTTGGGCGCATTTCCACGCGGGTGTGTCGGAGATTCCAAAGTAACGAACCTTGCCCATGCGGACGAGATCGTCAACAGCGCGCATGGTCTCGTCGATCGGTGTCAGGTGATCCCAGAAGTGCATCCAGTAGAGATCGATGTAATCGGTCTGGAGCCTTCGGAGCGATTCGTCGCACGCTGCGATGATGCCCTTGCGGTGCGCGCCGCCCCCGTTCGGATCACCTGGGAACATGTTGCCAAGAAACTTGGTCGCGATGACCATCCTGTCCCGCTTGGCCGGGTGGCGTCCGATGTGGTCGCCGATGATCTTCTCGGAATGGCCTTTGGTATAGATGTTGGCGGTGTCGAGAAAGTTACCCCCTCGGTCGGTGTACGCGTCGAGGATGGCTAGCGAGTCCTCGACCGTTGAGCCAAAGCCCCAGTCTTCGCCGAAAGTCATGGTGCCCAGGCAGAAGGGGCTCACTCTGAGCCCGCTGCGTCCGAGTGTGACATAGTGATCGAGTGGCACGGTGCTGCTCCTCATTACAGGATCTTGCTTGTTTCTGTCGCGACATCAGGATCGTAGTCGCAACCCACCAATCCAGTTCGGTACCAGATTACGCTGGCACACTCTTGACATCCGCGTCCTTTGGCATGGGAGACTCCGCATGAAGATTGCACGATCACTGACTTGGATTGCACTCGCGCTGGCGGTCACGCTGCCCGCTGTTGCTCAGGACAGTACTTCTGATGCGTCCAGCGTCCCCTCGATGCAAGAAGCCGGGGCGATGCTCCAACAGGGCGACAGTGCGGCTGCTGCAGAGATGTTCGAAGCGATCCACAACGCGAATCCAAAGAACGGTCAGGCATGGTTCATGCACGGATACGCGGTCCATATGCAGGGTGATCACGAGAAAGCCCTCAAACTACACATGAAGGCGGCGACCTTCCCGAATATGCGCCCGGCAGCTCTCTACAACGCGGGCTGTGCGCACGCGATGCTCGGACAGAAAGACGAGGCGTTCGAGTGCCTGAGGCTCGCTGCAGACGCGGGCCAGGCGCCGGTCGCGCAGTTCACGGGCGATACGGATCTCGCGTCACTCCACAGCGACGAACGCTGGCCCGAGCTGATCGAGAGGCTCGAAGCCGCGAAAGAAAATTCGCCCGCCAGTGCGATGCACTTCTGGGTTGGTGAGTGGGACTGCTATTCACCCAACGGCTCACTCAGCGGCACGAACCACCTCCAGCTCGTGAACAACAACATGTTCATTCACGAGCAGTGGATCAACAGCCAGGGCCAAGTCGGACAGAGCTTCAATTACTACGACATCGAGGAAGGAAAGTGGCGGCAGATTTGGGTCGACCCGACCCGTCAACTCGAGATGACCGCAGAGCCGGGCACGCCAGGCAAGCTGCTCTTCGAGGGACGGAATTACGATCAGGCCGGGAACGTGAGCTACAGACAGATGCTCGTTCTCAGCCTTGATGGCGGCAGGGTGTACCAAGAAGGCCGCCAATCACAAGACGGCCAAGAGTGGTCCGTCGCGTACAGACTCATCTACATGCCAAAGGGCGAGGCTTTCAACGGCGAAGGGCTACCGACACCTGGGGCTTAGTCTGGCTGACCCAGCTTCGTCTCGATCCGTGCGAGTGTGTCGCGGATCTCGCGGATGAGATCCGTTGCGTCGTCGGACGCGGCTAAGGCTGCGGGAGTGGGGGCGCTGCCGGCCGACTTGCCCTCTGCGATCTCGTCGCGCCGTTCGAGCACCGCATCACGGAAGCCCTTGGCGTCTCGGATGCCGACGAGGTTGACGAGCGAGCTGCCCATGCCGCTCTGGCCCGCGGTTTCGATGGCTATGGCCTGCACACCACAGAACCGCATGATCGGGCCCTGGTTGACGCCAAGGTCCGTGATCTTGTCGAGCGGGATGGTCTTTTCGACCTTGTTGAGTACACCGCGCCTGACGCGGAGCGAGCGTTCTAGCAGCGTGCACTCGATGTGCTTGTACTCGATCGTCCTCACTATGTAGACGATCGGCAGGATAATGATCAGCAGCGGGATCAGCACGATCGTGATCGTGAATGGAATAGCGATGCTGAGTACATAGTACTTGACCGCGTTGTCGAACTGAGCCTGCTGAAGAATGACTTCCTGACGCATCGCGTGCCTCCCTTGCCAGCATCTTGTTCGGAAAGGAGCTTACCCGTTTGCGTCATGTGCCGAGTCGGAGAGCTTGCGCAGCTCATCGAACGCCTGCATCGGGCTCAACTCGTCGAGTTTGATCTCACGGAGCCGGTCCACCGCGGGGTGCGGAACAAACTCGGTGAACAGCGACATCTGCGCCGGCTGTTCTTTCGGTGACTTGGGAGTCTCGACCTTTGCGCCGTGGTGGACCGCGAGTGATCCAAGCACGTCGCGCGCCCGGTCCGTCACTGCCTGTGGAACACCGGCAAGTCGCGCGACATGGATGCCGAACGACTGCTCGCTCCGGCCCGGCTCGATCTGGTGCAGGAAAACGATCTCGGGCTGGCCTCCCTCGCCCGCCCATTCGCGGACCGCGACGTGGAGGTTGCGCACTCTGCCCTCAAGCTGGGATTCCAGATCGGTCAGCTCGTGGTAGTGCGTCGCAAACAGCGTCCGTGGGCCACGCTCTGAGAGTGTCTCAACGATGGCCCACGCGAGGCTGAGCCCGTCGAGAGTTGATGTGCCGCGCCCGATCTCGTCGAGGATGACGAGCGAACTCTCGCCCGCGTGGTTGAGGATGTTGGCGGTCTCGATCATCTCGACCATGAACGTCGACTGCCCGCGATGCAGTGCATCGTCGGCGCCGACCCGAGTGAAGATCCGGTCGGTCAGCCCGATCGTCGCGCTCCTGGCGGGCACGAACGAACCGGCGTGCGCTAGCAATGTCACGAGTGCGACCTGACGGATAAACGTGCTCTTGCCGGCCATGTTGGGGCCTGTGATGAGAGCCAATGCCGCGTCGCTTCCTCCGAGTGTGAGCCCGTTAGGAACAAAGTCGTGCTCCAGCGCTTCTTCAAGGACCGGGTGTCTCGCTTCGGCGAGATTCAACTCGACGCCCGAGGTCATCTCGGGTCTTGTCCAGCCCCGGCGTATGGCGCGATCTGCAAATGCGGTGAGCACGTCGAGCTCGGCAACCGCGTGCGAGAATGCGCTGAGCGCACCGAGGTGCTTGGTCAACTCCGCCGTGAGTCTCGTAAATAGCTCACGTTCAACCTCCTGCGCCATCGATTCGGCGCGCGAGACCTTGTCCTCAAAGTCCTTGAGCTCGGGCGTGATGTAGCGCTCGGCGTTCTTGAGTGTCTGCTTGCGAGTCAGGGCGTGCTGCGCGAGCAATTCGCCCGCGCTGGCGGCCTGCACAGCGGTCAACTCAACGTAATACCCGAAGACCTTGTTGTACCCAACCTTGATCCCGGGCAGGTCTAGCTCCTGCGCAATCTTCGCCTGGTAGTCGGCGAGCCACTTCGACGCGTCGGTCTGGAGCGAGCGTGCCTCGTCGAGGCGCCTGTCAACGCCCTCGCGGAACACCCCGCCGTCACGCAGGAGCGCAGGCGGATCTGCCACGCACTCGGCCTCTATGCGATCGGCGATTGGTGTAAGCACCGATTCGATGCCTCTGAGTTCCGAGTGCTGAGCCGCGAAGGTGGGCGTGTTGTCGGTCAGTTCGCAGAGCTGCTGGATGAGCGAGATCGAGCGGCCGATTCCGACGACATCGCGCGGTGTCGCGCGACCGAGCGCGAGCCGGCCTGCGATGCGCGCCACATCCTGGATGGGCGAGAGAGCCTGGCCGATCTCATCTGCCAGACGTCGGTCACTGACCAGCGCCGCGACGCGGTCGTGTCTGCTCGTGATGGTCTGCATTCTGCCCGCTGGCCTGCAGAGCCAGTCCCGCACGAGCCGCTTGCCCATCGCGGTGCGGCAGCCCCCCTGACCGGCTTGCCCCAGAAAGAGCCCGACGACCGAGCCCTTGACCGCACCGTCGCGGATCGTCTTCTCGATCTCGAGCGCCCGCAGGCTGACCGCATCAACGATGCAACGACCCGCGGGGTCTTCACGCTTCGGAGGTCGGAGGTGCGCCAGCGTCGTCGCGGCGATCGCGCCGGGGCGAGACGCGACGCCTTCGTTGTCGATCGCCTGTGTCTCACGCAGATACCTGATCAGCGCGCCAGCTGCGCGCACCGCGGGATCTGCGGATTCGAGACCGAAGCCCGCGAGTGTGGTGACTTCGAACTGGCTCAGCACGGCCTCGAGCGACTCTTCCTCACGGAAATGCCACGCGGGTCGTCCGGTGCCGGCGATCTCGAGCCTGTCGAGGACGCGCTGTGTGCGGGGGGGCGGGTCACCAGAGCCGGGCTCTGCGTAGAGCAACTCACTGATCGCGCGGGACGCGAGTTCGTCAGCGAGCGTCTTCGAATCCGCGTCAAAGAGCGTCAGTTCACCGGTCGAGACCTCGGCGACCGCGACCGACGCGGGCGAGTCATCGCCCGAGTCGGTGAAGACAACCGCCGCGATCCGGTTGACCGCTGAACCATCGAGCAAACCGTCGTCCACAAGCGTGCCGGGCGTCACGACCTGAGTCACGGCGCGCTCGACCACTCCCTTGGCTTCTTTGGGGTCCTGGATCTGGTCAGCGATTGCGACGCGGTAGCCGAGCGACACGAGTTTGCGCAGGTAGTTGTCGAGCTGGTGGTGGGGGGCGCCAGCGAGCGGCACGCCTCCGGTGCGCTCTGTCAGGGTCAGACCGAGCTGCGGCGCGACGGTGGTCGCGTCCTCGAAGAAGAGCTCATAGAAATCACCCATGCGGAAGAAGAGCACGCAGTCTGGGTGCTCCTTCTTGAAGCGGAAATACTGCTTCATCGCGGGTGTCTGTTTCGGGTCGCTCATGAACCTAGAAGATAGCCCGCGGCTCGCTTTGAGTGGGGGATGTCACCCTGTCGGTTAGAGCGAGCAGATCACTTCGTGACCGCGTTGTCGGCCTTGGGCATCTCGGCGCCGACCGCCTTGATCTTGGCGAGCAGATCATCGAGGTCGCTCGTGGTCAGATCCGGGTTCACGCAGACCATCCGGATGACACGCCTGCCGTGCACGATCCCCCAGCCGATCTTGGCCATCTCTCGGCGGTCGAGCTCGTCACAGATCTGGTCGCTTGGCTTGCCAGTGACCTCGAAGCAAACGGTGATCCACTGCGGGTCGCATGAGAGCTGCAGTTCAGGGTCTTCGTCGATACGGCTTCGGAAATGCTGGGCGAGTTCGAACTGACGCTCGACACGGCTCTTGTAGCCTTCGTCTCCCAGGTGCTGCCACGCCGCCCAGAGCTTGAGTGCATCGTTCCGCCTGCCGCATTGGAGCGACCTCGGGCCGGGGTTGAGCATGTCCTCGTCCTGCTGGAAGAGGTACGTCGCTGTCTCGTC
>WUAK01000179.1 GCA_009827205.1 Phycisphaeraceae bacterium
AGAAATCGCAGGACCAGAGTGTTGCCGCATGCCGTTTGAGAAACTTGTCCCACACTGGTTCCGCCCGATCCGGTGGGGGCTCGATGCCATGCTCCTTCAGGATGGAGCGAACGGTTGATCGCGAAACCGACATGATCCCAAGCTTTCGCAACTCGCCGAGGATCCGGGTATACCCCCATCCAGGAGACTTCGACATCTCAAGCACAAGCTTCCGGATCTCCGCCTTTGTCCTTGGCCTTCCTGCGCTTTTCTTGGGCTTCTTGTTCTTCGGTGCACGGAGCCACTTCTGGAATGCGTGGTGGGCGAAAACTATTCGGTGTAAGTGATGAACGATCGCCGCTGAATTTGAAGAGAATGTGAATTGCCTGGGGTTCAGAAACCCTATCCGGATCTCAAGCTGGTATCGCTGCCAAGCTCGATTGTTCGATGGGGGTCGATCGCCAGCGAGAATAGAAGTCTCATACGAATAATACAGTAGTATGCGCATCCAAACCAGCCATGATCTTTGCCATGGCTTCGCTTCTTTGAAATGTGAATGACTCAGGCCGCTCGGTAGTAGTGCAGTAGCAGCCCACCGAGCCGAGTGTCACGTTTGATCTCGCCTGCTGTGGCTGGTGGACTGCTATTCATGATCGGTCGATTCCCAATCCCCTGATGCGGACGCTCGAAATGGTAATGCTCGACAAACTCGCTGATCAAGTAGTCAAGGTGCTTCCCGTCAACTGGGATGAAATGATCGAGGCATTCGTTCTTCAATGACTTGATCCATCGCTCGATGTGCGCATTCATGAGCGGTGCCTTAACAGGTAACGGATACGGCTTCACGCCTTCGCGTTGAAGTGTTTCGTTGAAATCCCTCGAGTAGAGCACGTCATTGTCTCGAATAAGAACAGTGGGGGGTTGAAGACCAAGTTCCTTTACCATCATCGGGAAGCACTCAGCGACCCGGCACATCCAATTGCTGGTGGGGTGCCATGTTGACTTGGTGACGATGACTCTTCGGCTCTCGATGTGCATTAATACAAGTGTTGTGTATCGTTTGAACCCGCTTGGAGTAAGCACTTTCTTGGTGAAGAAGTCGCATGACCAAAGCGTTGCTGCATGCCGTTTCAAGAACTTGTCCCAGACTGGTTCCCTGCGATCAGGAGCTGCTCTATGCCATGCTCTTTCAGAATTGATCTCACGGTTGATCGCGAGACCGACATGATCCCGAGCATCCGGAGTTCGCCAAGGATGCGGGTGTATCCCCAGCCGGGTGTCTTGGCCATCTGTAGAACGAGTTTCTTCAAGTCCCGTTTCGTTGGTGGCCGACCGGGTGCCGATTTCGAATTCTGTTTCTTGTGCCCGTTTGAACGAAGCCATTTCTGAAATGTGCTGTATTGAACAATTGAGATAATGTCTCGCAATACAGGGCCAACGGCTCTCCCGAATGTGATCAGTCTCCGCCGTTCGCGTTTGGTCAATGAGATCCGTTTGGATAGTTTTCCCCGCAGTATCTGATTCTCGACCGTGAGGTATTGGAGCTGGGCGATCAACTGGTCTTGATCGGATCGAGCGAAAGCCAACAGTTTCGGTAGATGTGGGGCATTCATGGGTCATCCAGGGCGCGGATAGGGTTTTTGAACCCCTGGAGGGCGGGGATTCTGCTCAATTCGAGGTGATTCTAGAGAGACTGATGCCATATGTTTGAACACACTCGAGTGTAAGGCAGTTTGCGATTTTGTACTGCGGAGAATCCCCCCCTCTCCGCGCAACACGAGCAATCCGTACAAGCTCAATCAATGTCGAGGATAGGGTCATACATCCTTAGCGGTAGAGGGCCACGATTGATAGATCATCACCAATATCCTCAGTGCCTGACCATGAGTCGATGCTGCTGATAGCAGATTCTGCAGATGTCATCGCATCGTTGCCAAGTGAAGCCAGTAAATCGCGTAGTTGTTCTCGCCCGAGTTCCTGGCCGTGGCCATTGCGCTGCTCGTTCAGCCCATCCGAGTGGATATAGACTCGGTCGCCAGGGTTGAGCCGGAGTTCCAGTTCCTCAAACTCGGCGTCTGGCATGAGCCCGACAGGCACTGAGCCGGCGTCGACAATGCGCGGTGTACCTTCGCTCGGAACCACAATCGGTCCAGGGTGGCCGGCGCAGGCGTAGCGGATAGTGCCGGTCGAGAGCTGGAGCAGGCCATAGATCATCGTAATGAAGTGAGGATTCCGATCGCTGTCCATCGGGTTCATGATGTTGAGTCGCCGGATGACCTCGTTAGGCGGCACGATCTTGGGAGACCCTGGGTCCCACCCTGGTTCCAGCACGATCGAGGAGCGGTCGGGCCTCGGTTGGAGGCTGCGTGTCGCGGTGACCGCCAGGAGTGAAGCGGGGACACCGTGCCCGCTCACATCGAGCAAGTAGAACCCGACCGTGTCGTCGTCGATCTTGAAGATATCGAGTGCGTCGCCGCCGAGTTCGTCGCAGGGACGGTACGCCCAACCGAAGTTGTAGCCATCACAATCCGGCAATGAGCGAGGTAGGAGAGCCTGCTGAACCCGACCCGCAGCCTCGAGGTCCGACTTCATGCGGTTGTTGGCCTGGGCGAGCTCTAGGTTCCGCTGCGTGAGCTCGGCTTGCAATCGCCTGAGTTTCAGGTGTGTGTCCACACGCGCGATGACCTCCGCCGTCTCGAACGGTTTCGAGATGTAGTCAACGGCCCCGAGCTCAAGCCCTTTCACCTTGCTTTCGATTGCGTCGAGGGATGAAAGAAATATCACGGGCACTTCAGCGATTGCAGGTTCTGATTTCAGTCTCTTGAGTGTCTCGTACCCGTCCATTCCTGGAGGCATCATGATATCGAGTAGGATGAGATCGGGGGTTGTCTGCATGGCGGTCTTCACGGCCTCTTCACCGCTCTTTGCAGCGAGCAATCGGTGGCCGCTCGGTTGCAGCGTCTTGAAGAGCACCTGGAGATTGGTGGCGTTGTCATCGACCATCAGAACGGTTGACACTGATTGCTCTGCCGTGCTCATTGCTGCTCCAATGCTATAAGTTGTTCGGCGAGATCCCGGAGCCCATCGAGGTCAAACTCAGCCAGGTGCCCGCTGATACGCTCGCCGAGCGCACGCTCGGGGTCGGAAGCCGCGGCCAGTTCCCCCGCAAACGCCTCGATTGCGGAGACGTCACCAACGGACGCGAGGGACGCCAAGCGAGAACCATGAAGCGCCGACAGATTAGGGGCTAAGGTCAGTTGAGATTCGGACGGGGTGCATGCCAAGGGTTGGTCTGTGGTCAGCTCGAGTTCGCAGAGCTCCGCGAGTTTCCCGTACAGTTCTGTTGCGTGCAGGGGCTTGCCGAGGAACCCATCGCAGCCCGCGTCTTGGATCTGCTGCCGCTGGTTCTCGAAGACGCTCGCTGAGATCGCGATAATCTTGATATGCGAGAGTGCATTGCTGCCACGGATAGCACGCGTCGCATCGATGCCGTTCATCACAGGCATCCGAACATCCATGAGGATCACATCGGGCGACAAGATCTCCGCCTGCTCAACGGCCTCCTGACCGTTGTCAACCGTAGTCACCTCGATGCCGGGGAGTGCGAGCATCTGTTCGACGATGTCCCGGTTCTCGGGGCGGTCATCCGCGACGAGGATCCGCAGCACCCGTCCTGCTGGGACGGTGATCGAAGTCAGGTCATCCAGTCCGGCGGGTGCCGGAGAGCTCAGGTCGAGCTCGACTTCGCGGAGCGGGATATCGAAACGGAAGCGGGACCCGATGCCCCGCTCACTTGTTGCCTCAATTTCGCCGCCCAACGCCTCGACGATGTTCCTTGATATCGCCAACCCAAGACCGGTCCCGCCTGCTTGCTTGCCCGCGTCGGCCTGAGCGAACGCCTCAAAAACCCGTTCAAGCTCTTCGGGCGTCATGCCAACGCCTGTGTCTTCGATCTCAAACCGAAGCGTCCCGATAGCTGGCTCGCAGACGCGGAGCGTGACAGATCCTTCGTCTGTGAACTTGATAGCGTTCCCTGCGAGGTTCACGAGCACCTGGCGCAGTTTGGTCGCATCCGTGATCACGCCGCGTGGCACTTCGGGCGACACCTCAAGGTGGAGCGCGATGCCCTTCTCCGTGGCTCGCTGCGCGAGGACGTCTCTCACACTCGTGAGCAGCTTCTGGAGGTCGGTGTCGTCCATATCCATGCTGAGCTTGCCGCTCTCGATCTTGGCGAGGTCGAGCACATCGTTGATCAGGGTGAGCAGGTGCTGTCCACAACTCTGGATGGCCGACATGCTCTTGTGCTGCTCGCGGGTCATGTCGGCGTCGCGCAGAAGGAGTTGGGCGTAACCGAGCACCCCGTTCAGTGGTGTTCGCAGCTCATGGCTCATGTTTGAGAGGAACTCGCTCTTGGCCCGGTCGGCGGCCTCCGCACGATCACGGGCGGCGCGAAGCTCTGTAACATCGATGTGCACTCCAATCATGCGGACGGGCCGACCTGTGCCGTCCCGGTCGGTCACCTCACCGACATCAAGAATCCACCGCCACGAGCCATCGGCGGCTCGAACACGGATCTCGCATCGGTAGCTGGGCGTGATACCGTCAAGATGCTGCTGGGTCGCTGCGAGTGCACGGGTGAGGTCGTCAGGATGCACCAGGCTCTTCCACGAGTCCAGCGTGTGCTCAATGTCAAACCGCTCATAGCCAAGCATTGAGAACGTTGTGTCGTTGAAGAAAATCTCGTCGGTTATCAGGTTCCAGTCCCAGAGACCCTCGTTGGCGGCGCGAATGGCGAGGTCGAGGCGCTCCTCTGTCCTTCTCCGTTCCGTGATGTCAAAGGAGAGGCCGAGCAAGCCGGAGACCTCCCCATCCTCCCCACGAAGCGGCACCTTGCTGGTCAGCAGGTGGGCCGTGGTTCCGTCGGCCTGTGTCTGAGATTCCTCAACGTTGATGCGGGCTTGGCCCGACTCCATCACCTCGAGGTCGTCTCTCTGGAATGCGTGAGCCTGATCCGGCGTCCAAGGCATAACGTCGTCGAAATCGTCCTTGCCGACAAGGCCAGCTGGAGAGTCCAGGCCCGCGATATCGGCAACGAGCTGATTGCACCCGAGGTACTTGCACTCCCGGTCCTTCCAGAAGACAAAGACCGGGATGTTCGCGATGATGTTCTCAAGCAGCTGGCGCTGCCTATCCAGCTTCTGTTCGGCCGTACGACGTTCGGTGACTTCCAACACGATGCCGTCGTGGAAAAGGAACGCGCCGGAATCGTCGTAGACCGGGCGCATGGAATCGGACACCCACCGAATGGAGCCATCTGTGTGCCTGATTCTGTACTCGAGTGAAGTGGACTGCCGGGTTCGAGCAGATCGCTCCATTGCCTCAAGCAGCCTGGGCTGGTCGTCCTCGAGAACGATGTCGAGCATCGCCTGCAGGCCAACGTTCCGGAAGTGCTCGATTGGCATGCCACAGATTGGCTTGCTGTCTCCCTCGACGAGGATCAGGCTCGCATCATTGGCGAGTGTTGCTCGATAGGCGATGCCCGGGATGTTGGCGGCGAAGCTGCGATAGACATCGTTGCCGGACATCAGCCTGTCCGCCGACCTTCCCTCGTCGGGGATCCCGTGGGGATCTGATGGCTGCTGTGCTTCAACCATGATCTTTGACCTGGGTGTGACTTTCGTGCATCTGCTTCACGCCGTGGAGGCAATGTGGCATGGCAGCGATGACCTGCACCAGCCCAAACACAGCGAGCCCGTGGTGAGCGCCAGGCGAAAACTCCTCACCAAGGCCTTCGACAATCTCCCATCCGGAGGTAAGCAGCAGCAGAATCCCTGCCCCCATAGTTAGCATCGGGCTTTCGGCAACACGCCCGATTACGCTCCAGAACCTCGAGCCGAACCGATATTGATCAGTCATTGAGTGACTCCTGTGCCAGAAGATTCTCATGGGCTAAATCCCACCCTCCACCA
>WUAK01000180.1 GCA_009827205.1 Phycisphaeraceae bacterium
TGGTTGCTTGCTCCATCGAGATGCCGTTACTGATCTTGGCCAGAGTGTAAGCCCTATAGGGCCGCAGTTCTCTGAGCTGCTCGATTGCCATAGTGATTACCCTCCCAATAGTCGAATACTTCGTGCCAATAGCTTCGTACTAGCTCTTGCTATCATATCAGTCCCTGTATGCTTCGCACAGTATGTTTCATCATTCATACAAGTTCCAAAAAAGAAACTCAATAGTGTGCTCGTCCGATATATGATTATATTAAAATACCCAGGAGTGTGCAGAAAGATATAGTAAACAGACTCTCGATCTGGGTATTGATTTCTCGAGAAATCGGCGTTCCCAAGGGTGCAAAACCCTATCCGCGCCATTGATTGGGGATGAGTCCCGCACGCTTGCCGAAAATGCTGGCTTTGGGTACAGATGATGGACCCGGTTGCGCAACTATACACGAAGTGGTGTCATCGAGCGAATCAATGACTCTGGCTACTCGATGATCTTTCATGTACCACCCGTCGCATCGACTATTGATAAGGATTGAGTTTCTGAATCCCTGGTAAATCGGACGCTGCTAAAACAAAGCGACGATCGACCACAATTTTCCTCATCTAGATTCGGCCCACTACGCTGAGATGGAAGCCCTTGGCTGGTCGTTCCAGACTGTTTAGCTCAAGCCGAAACACCAAACAGTGTGTCCTGACATTCCTCAAATACCGTCGAGAATCTCACTAAGTGACCAATCCCCCTCGCCAACATTGGTGGCCGGTTCACTACTGAATCACAAAGCTGCTTCTTCGACATTGAGAAACTTTATACTGCTGCTCTGAGGCAGCACAGTGGTAATCGCTCGCCTACGCAACAGGGCTGGAAACGGCAGCCCGGATCACGTCCGCAATTTCTGATGCAATCTCATCCACGGTGTGCGTGGCAGTGCTCCGTGCGAGCTTGTCGGCGAGCGAAGGGCTGTGCGCGACAACCTCTGACTTGGATACGTTGTGCCAGACCGGAAGGAGTACTTGTTCACCGTCACCAACCGAACGCGTGACGAGACCGTCCAGCTCGTATTCCGGCCATCCCTTCCCGAAGAACGCATGCGAGAGCACGACGACCCCGAAGCGGCTGTTCGCAATGCCCTTGTCGATGGTCCGGCGGAGGCTTGAACCGATCCGAAGCTCGAACTCATCGAACCACACGCTGAGGCCCTCAGCGCGCAACGCCTCGGCTAGCGGGCGGACGACCGCATCCTTGTCCTCGGAGGCGTGCGAAACAAACACGTCATAGGACTTCTCCGCGTCGTCGATCGCGCCAGGGTCGGGCGCATGGATCAGAGATGGCATCGATGCGAGCGGGATCTCGCGAAGCGGTGGGAGCGGGCTCGGGAGCACCCGCACAGCGGATCGGGTTGAGCCGCGGAGCCCGTTCATATCAACGGTGACGAACCACCGACCGGAACGTGGGACAGAGATCCTCGCGGGGCTGCGTGTCATGAGCCCGCCGTAGTAACGGTGCTGTCGACCGTTCCGATAGGCGGACAGGTTTGAGCTGTCCATCAGTCGAACATTGGCGGCGCTTCCGGAAAGTGTGACTTCCACAATCTGCCCTTTGTCGAGTTGGCCGAGGTCGTACTTGTTAAATTTCATGGTCAGGTCCTCAAATCAGAGACGAACGGGCAGCTCGATCACAGGTTTCAGGGGCTCAAGGAGCGCGGGGTACGCGCGGACAATGCGGTCGTATAGGTCTTTCACACGCGGAGCCTCGACGGTGATCGCGAGCGCGTAGCGGATCCTGTGCGGAGCCGAATCACCATGGCCTTGAGACCGCGCGTTGTAATGAATATCGAAGACTGGCTGATTGAGAGACGTAGAACGTTTTCTTCGATGGGCGTGTAAACACGTCTCCCATTTGTGAGCATCAGAGCGAAGTTCTTGCTCGTCCGGATAGAGTTTGGCAGGCTGAAAGAAGTCCGCTCTTGCTGGATGGACGGCTTCCTGGTTCGAGAACTTGGTCATGTCTGGGCGGAAAACGACAGACAACCCGCTGCGGGTGTAATTTCCAGGGTGCTCGGGATCGACATCAGTCGCGAAGCAGAAGGTCGCAGTGATATAGACATCACCTTCGAGACCGTCGCGGGGCATCGGAATCCGGATGCGACGGAACTTCGAGGCTGTGATTTCATCCTGGTACACGATGCGAGCGCACCCATCGGGGCAAGTCACAAGAGAATCGGGATCGCTCATGAGTCGGCCCCACCCCACCTGGTCTTTGGTGTGCCCTCCGTCCTCGGTACTGTGGATCAACAACGCTTTGATGGCGAGCGGGCTCAGCACAGATCCGAAGTGCGCGCGAACCGTTGCCGCGTCACGCATCACCGATGGGGCTGCGTAGCTCGTGCCGGCTGTCGTAATCAGCCGGCCAGGTGTGTCGGGGTCGCATACCCAGAAGCGTTCGGTATCGCTCCCGCCGAACGTCACAAGGTCCGGCTTCACGATGCCCGGTGATCGGCCCGGGCCACGAGAGCTGTACGGGGCGCGGTTCCACTCGCCCGACTTGCGATCAGACGCCCCGACCGTGAGCGCGTTCACGCAGTCCGAGGGCACCTGAACACGCCACGGCCTAAGAACCGGGTCTTCGGGTTCGTTTCCCGTGTTGCCGGCTGCGATCGTGGCGAGGCATCGGCCCTCGGACAGCCGTTCATCAAGGACGGCCGTCCAAGCGTGGACCTCTTCGTCATCAACCTCGAGGGTCGGCCCGATGCTCAACGACACAAACTCGTAGGGCCGCGTATCGAGCACGGTCGTGATCCGTTCGAGCACGTCGTGAAGCTCGAAGGGATCGCTCTCCGAATCGGTGTCCAGCACGCGGTAGTGGTCCACGTGGCAGACCGGCTTGTCGAGGGCGCCCTCGTCCGGAGATCCGAAGAGCAGCGCGGAAGTGACCGTCTCGCCGTGCCAGAGGAGGTCGGGATGAGGGTCGCCGATGCCGGGGACATTGTGGGCATCCGCCCAGGCGAGCAGCGGGCTACCGTCCGGGATGCCGCCGTCAAAGACGGCGACCCGGAGATTCGGGTCGGTCGGCTCACCGTCTGGGAACTCTGCTTCGCGTGGGCGCGGCGGGTTCCCTCTCAAAATGGGGTGCGTGACCCGCAGCTTGGGCATCTGCCGCAGCACGCGGAGGAACGAGTACTGCGCGATCTTCTCGGTGATCGCTGGCGGTGCGGACATACGGAGGAAGCACAGGCGTCCCGCAAAGAACAGACGCTCCATGTCAGCCTCAAGCCCGAGTTCTTCGAGGTAGGACCGGAAGCCGCGGACGATGAACTGATCCCGCCGGCTCTCGCTCGCGTGAAGCACCACCTCGAGGGGGACCGCCTCCTCGTTAGGGAGAGGCTTGACGCGTGACGCGGGATCGACAGCCGCGATCTCTTCGATCGCCGCGAGGTGTTTCGATTCGGAGCGGGTCGCAGACCACCCGGGCAGCGATTGCGCGAATCGCTCGAACGAAGACCTAGCACCGGCCACGAAGAGCTGTGTGGTGACCATGTCTTCGGGCTCGCGACCACGGCTGCGTTTCTCGGGCTTCACCGTGAGAGAACGGCTGCCGACGTTTCGCAGACCGGTCTCTCGAAGAAGTCCCCCAGGATAATGGCTCTTGGCAAAATACTCCGGATGCAGGGTGATAGACGCAACGGTCTCGCCGTTGGGACACGCCGATTCGGGCAGGCTGTACAGGGCGCTTACGGTCGTGTCGAGCATCCGCGCCAGCCGCTCCTTGGATTCCTCGAACGGGTAGGGCGGGAGTTTGTCTCCCCCACCGCCTTTGATCTCGACGCTCTCGGTCAAACGCTCGCCGAAACCGAGCAAGTAGTTCGGTCGCTTCGCCATCGTTTACGCCCCCACCGCTTCCCGCTCGTGCTTGCGAATGGTGTCCCGGCTGACGCCGGTCATGTCACTTGCTTGGCGTTGTGAGAGTCCGATGTCACGGGTGAGCGAAAGCGCGAGCTCCTGGCGTTCTGCTCGATCTAGACGATTCGAGATGGACCGCACCAACTGAGCAAGCGCGGCGTCGATGTCCCCGTCGTTGAGCGCGGCGCTCCGTTTGGCGCGACGAATGCTCTGCACGGCATCGCTGAACGACGAGCCCTGGAGCGAAATACCCAAAACGCTCGGCCAAGCTGAGTCCGCCTGATCGTCCAAGAGATCCCGGCAGACATCCGAGAGGTGAACGGCGGAGGGGTACGGGAAGTCGATCACGGTCTCGAACCGTCGCCAAACGGCCGGGTCGAGTAGATCGGGGTGGTTTGTGGCAGCGAGCAGCAGCCCTGAGGATGGCCACTCGTCGATCTCTTGGAGGAGCACAGTTACCAATCGCTTAAGCTCGCCGATCTCGGTCGAGTCATCGCGTCGCTTCGCGACCGCGTCGAGCTCGTCTAAGAGCAGAACGCACTCGTGCTCCTTGGCGTAGTCGAGCACTACACGGACGTTGTTGCCCGTTCGGCCGAGGAAGCTGCTCATGACTGCGGAAAGGTCGAGCGTTGCCAGCGGTCGGCCAAGCTCTCGCGCGATCCACTTGGCCGCGAAGGTTTTACCGACACCGGGCGGCCCTGTGAAAAGCACCGTGCGGGTTGGGTCGATCCCCGCTGCACGGAGCCGGTCGAGGCCCTGCTGCTCGTTCACGATCTGCCGCAGGGAGGACCAGGATTCTTCGGCGTAGACCGGCTCTATCTCAAGCACAGGGTTTTCCGCCAGCCGAACCAGCGGCAGGCGAGAATCGCCGTCGAGCGGCAGCCCAGCGGGCTCGGCCCTACGAGCGGGGGACGCCCTGACCGGTGACTTTCGCAAGAGTTCAGTGAGTTGCTCGGCAAACGCGGCATCATCGGATTTGTATTTACGCGTGAGCTTCCGGACGATCGTGTGAATGTCCTGGGGCCGCCCAGTCAGGGCCACCCTGATCACATGGAATAAATCTTCCTTCATTTTAGCGTTTTCGTCCATTTTTGACATTTATTCAGGCCTCCTTGCCACAACAATACATACCAAGCGGACTATTTGTCAATCAATATTTTCATTTTCGTCCATTTTTGCCAATTTTCTTGTTTCATGAGCCTGGACGGAGTCGAAATATTCGAACCAACGATGTCTTGCTCAAATAGCTCAATCACCCTGCCCCAATACAAAACCACTAGCCCACTCACCTAGCACAAAGAATCACTCAGATGTCGAGATAGAACCGAATCTGAGCTGAATCGACTTGAATCTCACAACCATTCATGGCTGAATACAGCACGACATGATCGGATCAGGCATTGAGTTTGATTCGCTATCATGTAATCAAGGAGAAATATTCACGAGTTTGGCCCACTCATCGGGCTGACATCCAAACGACGCGCGAGCGTCATTGCTGTTTTCGGAGAATCCGCCAACTTGAGCCGACAGGCTCCTGATCAAGAAACACGGCACTGAGCCGCGCCCCGCACGGGGGCGCTGGCCATGTGTTGTTTCTTGAGCCTCTTGGCGGAGGCCTCCGGATGACCTTGGTTCAGCGCCTCCATTTTCATGCGCCGAACCCACAGCGGACCTCCCGCGACCAACACAGGAGGACCCATGGGACTGTACCGCATCCAGAACAACGCACTCGAATCCATCGACCCCGTCACATACGAACAAGAAGCCGTCCGCGAACGCCAAGAACTCCAGCAATGGCTTCGGCACTCGATTGAAGTCATCGCACCAGGCTGTATGGTCCTGAGCGAGGAGTTCAATGACTGGGAAGACAGCAACCGACGGATCGATCTGCTGTGCCTCGATCAAGACGCATGCCTCGTCGTCATCGAGCTCAAACGCACTCCAAGCGGAGGTCACATGGATCTCCAAGCAATCCGCTACGCGGCGATGGTCTCGAACATGACCTTCGATCGAGCCGTGCGTGCCCACGCCAGATACCTC
>WUAK01000019.1 GCA_009827205.1 Phycisphaeraceae bacterium
TGGCTTCGCTGAATCTACTACAATCCCATCCACACCGTTCCCGGACGAGTAAATCGGTCCGGCTTCTGATATCGGGCTGTAGCCGGAAACGACGCACTGGCCTTGCCGGATCTCTATGATGCAATTGAACCGGTGTTCGAGTTCGGCGATGTCGGCCACTGTCGAGGGGCTAAGCTGATAGCCGTGCTTGTACATCCACACAATCTCCAGGGTTCTCAGTGCTATGAGACGGCATGAAACACTCTCGACGGTTCACAACAATTCGCGGAGTTCTTTGGCATCCAGCGTTTGAGTTGGCTCAGGTACAGGCTCTAGATACGTGCTGTACCGTTCAGATGACACCCACGAGCTACGAGACGCCACACGGTATTGGTACACAGTATCACTCTGGTCATAAACGATGAGGCAATGCCGATGTTCGACCAGAGGCCACTCTGTTTCGACACAGAGTTTGCTACCGGCCTCTGCTTTGGTGCGACACATGCACACGCCTGCGATTCTTCCAATAGAATCGCAAGCTGCAAGTAGCCCATGCTTGATTTCGACGTGACTCATAGATTCTTACTGTGGTAGCACTTGACGCATCGTGTCCCCACGGACCTGTGCGTAGCCTGCAACCTCCGATTTACCGCCAACTCAATGATTCGTTGGTTAAGAGCGAAGACATAACCGTCTATTGCTTTACCACGTGCTATCGTCAGCAGGAGGTTCCTCAACCGGCGGCTCAGGATCGAACAGATCGTCGATCCAATCGATGATCAGATCAATCACCGAGTCACCTGAATCACCATTATCCGCATAGGCATTCGATGCAGCGGCTCCAAACGCAATAGCCCCAGCAGCCAGTGCAGCACGGACCGCAACGCCAGTACTTTTCCGTTGGGTTTTCATTTCCTTCCCTTCTGTTGTGCATGCGCGCTCTCGCACGTAGCACAACAAGGGACGGAACAGAGGTATCGGGTGTGAGCGAGGTTGTTTAAAATCTCATATCAGTTGCCAAAGAAGCCATAATCCATCATAATGAAGCTCGGTTTTGATTAGCCTTTACAAGGTCGGAGGCCTGGCAGGTGCCAAACACAACCGAGCAATCCTCAGGCACACCCCTAAGATCAACGGCAAGCCTTTACGAGAGCGAGCAGTTCGATCCCCACGATCGCGAGGCGATAGCTGGCCGACTTATTGAGCTCGCCCCTCTCATACGACGCAGGATTCAGAACAAGCTGTCTGGGAACGACCGCCGACTGTTCGATACTCAAGATCTTCTCTCCACGATCTTGCGCCGCGTGGATGCTCTAATCGCGAAGGGCACTCTACGAGCCACGACCGATCGCGAGTTGGTCTCACTCGTATTGACCATGCTGGACAATTCGCTGGTCGATCGGTACCGGCTTATGTCAAGGCATAAAAGGACCGAGTCAAGAGACGGCGTTTGGGCGTCATGGGCTCGAGTCAATACCAAATCGGATGACAGCAACGTTACCTCAGAGACACTCTCTGAGATCTTTGAATCGATCGAGTCGGCAGAAGATCGTCTACTGCTTTCACTGAGACTGAGCGGGGCGACGCACGCGATGATCGCTGAGATCCTTGAGATCTCTCCAGAAGCATGCCGACAACGCTGGGTGAGTTTGAAACAGAAGATCGCCTCCGATATTCAAAACAACGATGCGGGTGAAAGATGATCGCTGTTGACCGATATCAACTCATTGGAAACGCCCGCCATGATGAGGCAGCCCTTCTTACCAACCTCGCAGAAACAGTGAACGATTCTTCCTCGAAGGGTCTGCCTGTAGACCTTGGTGAGTTGATGGCGGCATATCCTGAAACGCATGAATGCCCAGTTCTCCTCGATGCGGCTATCGAGTACACACTTGACTCCAGGTGTAGCGCTGATACCCATATCGGAAGCGCAACTGAGCTGCTAGTAGATGAGTACCCGAGTCTCGCAGCACAGATTCGTAGAGCCGGCTGTTTGTCATTGGTCTTCAACAACTTATCGCTTGAGCCAGCCGCGTCAGAAGCTCTCGAAGTCGGACAACAGATTGGCCCGATTCTCTCAGACGGAAAGCCTCGCTACGAGATTCAGGGGCAATGCGGAGACGGGTCATCTGCAAAAGTCTACAGGGCTATCGATCGAAGGATGAGCGATTCTTGGCACTCAAGCCTCGTCGCCTTGAAAGTTACAAGCTCGATAGAAAGTGATCCCCTGCTTCTTCACTCTGAAGGTGTTCTGGCTTCTATTGCAGGCCATCCAAATGTCGTGAATGTCATTGACCGCGGCAGTATCAGCGAGGATCTGCAGTATGTTGCTATGGAGCTTTCGAGTCTGGGCTCACTGCAGCAGATATCGATCGGAAATGCGACTCTTTACGTGCGACTAATCCGCGATGTAGCGTTAGGACTACATGCCGCCCACTCAGCAGGTGTTGTGCACGGGGATATCAAGCCCGATAACATACTCCTTTTTGGCACCGCCGATGATACCGAACGCCTCGTACCGAAATTGTCCGACTTTGGCACTGCCAAATCTCTCCGTCTTGGCCGTTCTACAACGCCAAGTACAGGTTCTTCTGAGCTTCAGGCAGGCAACCTGGCATTTATGGCTCCTGAGATTTGGGCAGGATCTCGACCGACCATACAATCAGATGTGTACTCACTCGCAGCAATGCTGCAGTACTTGCTCACAGAAGAACTGGATCTTCGGAAACCGCAACATAAAGATCGGCGCAATTCCAGATACGGAATGCCGAACAGTAGACTCGCTTCAATAATCGATGAGGCTACCAAGCCAGATCCGGCCTGCCGCACAGCCTCTGCAATCGACTTCGCAAACCGGCTCACTTCTTGGCTCAACAGGACACCAATTCCCGGGCTTGACAGCCGCGTTCAGACCACACAGCTGTACTGCATTCGCCACCCAGTGATCATGATTGCTGTTCTATCTACTCTATTAGTGTTAGGTGGCGGTGCCATTGGCGGCGCTTACGCGTGGCAAGGATGGGTTTACGAATCAGCGAGGAGAAACGCGTCAGCAAGTGTATCTAGTTGGCACGAGCGGTACAGTCCGGCATTTAGCGATCGATCGAGCGTGTATGACCTTGCTTCACGATACGCGCTTGCGCAGTCCACCAATAGTACGGATGCATTCGACTGGGCTACAACCATAGCTCCAGATCTTCGTACTGAAATAGCCCAGCACAAATCTATCTTTAACACCCTACCAGAAGGCTCAATGGACAGGATTCTTTTGCGTGAACAACTCGTCTTTCGCCAACTCCAGTCACGGGTACAATATCCGGATACTGCCCAGTTGATCGAAACTCAACAGCGAGCACTCGCCGAAGCCGGCTTGTTGACATCGGAGGAGCGTGAGCAACTCAATATTTTCCGAGCGGTATATGCGGTCAAGTGTGCAGTGATCAATAAGACTGAGATAAAAGAACTTGAGAATCAAGGCGTCGATGCCCACATCTCTATACTCTCAGAATTCTTGGCTGCCCGAGGTTTATTTAGCGCAACCGGACTCAGCGAGGCATCGAGTAGAGATCCAAGAACACGGCTTGCTGCGAGAGCAGCCCATTGGCTCAGCTCGCCCAAATTGATGGATATCGAGGAACTGCACAACACCCTTGATATTGAATACAGCAATAAGTAACCGCTGGGCGCATCACGAAGAGATTCTTAGGAGTAATGCAGTTCTCAGCGATTGTTCGCGGGTGAGTAGTGTGGTCGTTTATAACGCAGGCTACTTGCTCACGCTGCGATATGACAATGGCCGCTACAAATCATGAAACGAGGCGTCTTGGTACAGAGCCCCTCGCTGCCTAAGGAGTCTCACCAACGGCGAAGCGTGCTCCAACATCCGGGCTCTGGCCGCCATAACAGCGCACATAAAGGTAGTAGCGATACCCTCTGCTACCTCCCACACAGGTCGTTCATTTCCCAATCTAAAACTACCGCAGTGAAGTCCGGCTCGGAACAGCTGGGCCTCCATACAAACCTACATTACAAGTGTTTTAGTAGGCACCAAACCCTTGAAAGCCGGACACTTCAGACATCATCTGGGAGTCACACAAAGTCCTGGCCCACCCCATGTGGGCATAATCGAGGGTCCAAGGCTGATTGATAGATTGACCTCAATACATAGCAATGTGAATCACCGCCATGTGGCATCGTAAGAGTCTGATTGGCATATCTGAGATCGCCCACCGCTTTCCGATTTGTATGAGCCGATAGTGTCCCGTTTACTTGCCAGAGATGGCGACTATCGCGGGGATCTCGGCTGTACCCGCGGCAATCGGAGACTATCACTGGGGCCCGGAATCGCCCAGTTTCGGGCGAATGGGGCTGAGTATCTCTCGGGGCCCCCCACATGCTAGCAGAATTAGAAGACTCCAATACCGAGTTCTAGATGACACGAGGGTACGAGCTTCTGCTACCCCACTCTCCTCTTATGCACGAAACAAATATGTTAGCTGATGCCTGATGCTTCTTCCGGGCTTAGAAGTGGCCGGTAGAACCCGCATTGATCGAGTGGTAGAACTGCAACCGCCTCAAGAATTTTATCGGTATCGACAGACTCGTCGAAGATGCCTGGACTGTGCGCGTGATTTGACCAGCCACCGATCCATACATCACTCCACGAGACCTGAATATTTCGGATGGATTCCCAAGCCGTTATCTGAGCATCGATCCATGAATGAATGGCCCAGAACCATGGATGGACATGAGCTGAGTATGTATCAAAGAGGGAGTTGTAACCGATGTCGTTCCATTTCTCTTCTGTTGGTGGCTTTCTAGCATGTGATCGCTTTTCATTATTAGCCCCTCTTGAGCCGAACCGTTCGTGCATGATGGCATGAATACCGTATTCAATCCGAGTCCCGATCTCATCGAGCGATGTACACATGATACTTTGTGAGCTTAATAGTGTTGCCGCAGATTGCACCCATGTATTCCATACGTTTTCTGACTTCGATGGATATACGATTTCATTGAGCATCGGAGGGCTGATCGATGCTGGGAACATTGGATCATCGTGAGCGGGGAGTGAGCCCCATTCCAACGGAGGCGATTCACGGTATTGCTTTGTGATGGATCTGGCTTTGTGCAACATCATCCGGTGCATGTAGAAGAAGTCGAGGCCGGCACCGTTGCGATATATGATATTGCCTGACTGATCCAAGGACGATCGTTTTGGTGCCCAATCTGCACCGAAGCGGGTAATGTAATCCCGCTGCTCGATGTGGGAAAGCGTTTGCCATGTTTCACGTAGGGCGTGCCAAAGCAGATGCGAAAGTCGTACAGACGGCTTCGCCATCATCTGGGTGAGCGTTGGGTGCGGATCGTGCATCACATAATTTCCTCGATTGCGAGCATGACGACACCAAACCCGCCGATCCACGGGTCTTGATTCTCGGGGATCATGACTTCTTGGCCACCTGACGTGATTACCACCACTGTATCGTGACCTACAACCTTGCCGTTCTCGTCCACGATCTCCTGATATGCTGGCTCACCAGGATCTATGACGACAATTCCGCCGTCATGCGACGGTTGATCTGATGCTGTGAGCATGTTGAGGGTGCTGTCAACAAACTTGACCGCATGCCTCATTGCAAGCCTTGCACTCGTAAAGGGTGCTGACTTGTACTCTCTGCGACACTTATCAAGTTTCTCCTGGATACTCTTGTAGCCCGGAAGCGATGTTGCAAGCAAGTTTAATGGCAGAGTTTGCGTGTGCTTGATCTTGTCGCCGAAACTCGATACAAGAAGACGCGCGGTCACCAATCGGTACTCTTTGGACGGTGCTTCATTCATTGTTTTCAGGTTCCTTTCCATTGAGCTTTTCTGTGTTTGATCCAGTGACAGGCATGATGCTCTTTGCACAACGAAAGCCGGTCCGTGGCCCTCCCGGATTGCGAAGACCGGTTGTGATTAGATTCGACAGCGTCAGCGAAGGGTCGTCGGTCCAGCATCGTCCAGCGACATAGACTGTAAGATTGTCGATGTTCACCGTACTAGTGAGCTCTCGAACATTCGAGTACGTGTGCAGCAGTCCATCACTTGGGTCCCACAGTGCCGGTTGGTCCACGGGGACAACACCTTCGAAGTATGCCAGATAGTGCCTAGAGGCTTCACGCCCGGTGTAGGGCTGTACCGATTCAATATTCGGTTGAGATGACTCGCCCCCCGGGTACATTGCGCCGTGGGTACCTCGAGCTGCGGCTTGCCATTCCGCGAACGTTGGCAATCGCTTCCCACGCCAACGAGCATAAGCCTCGGCATCTTGGCGGGTAACCCACACGACAGGTAGATCCACGAGTGAACTAAACTCGTCGGTAAACCGCCAGTGATATGGCTCGACGTGACCGGTTGCCTGTGTGAATTGGCGGTATTCCCCGTTGGTCACTTCACATCGATCAATATAAAACGTGCCGATACTGATCTTAGATACAGATTTATCATTGTTGTTTATTATACGAGTGGAATACAATCCTGCCGGTACAGTAATCATGTCACCGATGATTTTATCATTGTGCACCATATAGGCGCACATTTCGTTGCTATTCAGTGATGGCCATGGTTCTTCTTGATCAAGAATATAGATCGATTGATCATGCTCCGGACCGGTCTCAGTTACAGTGATGTTGATTTCGGCTGTTGATTGATCGATTTTATTGATAGCGACAATGCGGTACTGTCCTTGTTTAAGAATAACCGGCGATCGCATGTTTATAGTGCGTGCTGAATCGACTGGCATTCCGGCCCGATCCATAGTCACTATCATTGCATCCAATTCTGTTCCATCGCGAACGAGTCTGAGGTGTACAGTATCAGCACGGGCGGCTCGCCTTAATTTAATGACGCCAATGAGCGTTATCACTGTGACCGCAAGAAGAAGCGTGATAATCATGAAAGCCATGCGTCGGCGTATAAATGTCCTACTGAGTTTGCGAATGATCGAGCTTCCGCGCGCAACAATCGCCTCGTTAGCGAGGAACCGCTGGAGATCTTCATACAACTCTGACGCTGAGGCATACCGATCTTCAACATCTTTCTCCATCGCCTTTTCGGTTATGATGGCGAGATCCCGTGGAACCCGAGGATTGAGCTTGCGCACCGGAGGCGGTGTGCTTGGACCAGCGATGAGGCCTGCGAGCGTGTGACTTGAGGCGCCTTCGTAGGGCCTGCGCAGTGTGAGAAGCTCAAAAAGAACCGCCCCGAGAGAGTAGATATCCGTTCTGTGATCGACTGCGGCGTGCTGTGCCCGAACCTGCTCGGGGCTCATGTAGTCTGGTGTGCCCGGAATTTCCCTCGACACCGTGATCCGTCCTTGTGTCTCGTCGCGCGAGATCCCAAAGTCCGCCAGCTTTGCAGTGCTGGCGTTGAGCAAGATATTGCTTGGCTTGATATCTCGATGGACGATACCCATTGTGTGCGCGGCTTGGATCGCGGACGCGATCTGAGCAACCACGTTCGTCACGGACCGGATGTACCCAAGCGATCCGAATCGCGGGAGCTCTGTCATCTCGATCACGTTGCCTGCTGGTGCTCCTTTGAGAACACCTAGTACCTCCGCTAGGTTCTTGCTTTCAACATACTCCATCGCGATGTAATGATGCTTATTGTCGATGCCTGCCGCGTAGACTCTGACCACATGCGGGTGATCAATCTTGCTTGCCGCGTTAGCTTCACGCCGAAATCTGTCAATATCTCGGCGTGACAGCAGTGCGTGCATCGAAAGAAGCTTGAGTGCAACGAGGCGGCGAGGATGAGTCTGCCAGGCCCTGTACACAACACCCATCCCACCTCGGCCGATTTCTTCATGGATTTCGTACCCATCAATAATTGGGCTGCTGTGGGCATGTACCTCGTTACCTGTATCATCGCTGACGTCCTGATGCTCAAGGAGCTTCTCAACGAGTTCGGCAAGTTCTGGGCTTGAGGTTCGCAAAGCTTCGATCGCAGCGATTTGATCTGCTTCGATCAACGCGTGGATCCTTTCGAATTCCTCCTTGGCACGCGCCCACAAATCAGGATTCATACGAAAGCTCCTTGCGAAGCCATGCCCTTGCTATACGCCAGTCCTTCTTGATTTCTTCAACCGGACGTTGCTGCACATCTGATATCTGCACAAATGTTAGTTCAAGGAAATATCGCATCTCAACGACTTCCACTGCCTTCGGATCAAGGCTTCGCATTCGATCGAGAGCGATCGACAGGGCCTCAAAGTCGTCTTTGTGCTCGTCACGAGCGTATACGTGCTCAAGACTCACGCGTGCCCCAGAAGGACTGCGTTTGAGAGCCCTCTTTGACCGCGCATAGTCGATCAGGATCTGCTTCATGGCCATGGTTGCCACCCGTAGGACATGCGCCCGATCCGCAAATGTTAAGTCCTCAATATTGAGAATCCGGATCGCAGCCTCATTGACAAGCGCTGTCGTCTGAAGAGTGTGGTCGTTCGATTGCCCCCTCATCTGACCGCGAGCAATCCTGTGCAACTCAGTCAACACCTCGGGCAAAACATCGTGGGGTTCCCTGGCTATGCCGGAGAGTAGTTGGACGGCCGTCGCTGTTGGGTCCCCTTGAGACATTCGGCTTTCCTCGAGACCGCACTGATACATCCTGGCGGGTAATGGACCGAGATCTGCAGTCGACTGATTCACACGGAGAGTAACGGCGATAAGTAACGCGCAGAAAGAAGTTGACATTATTTTTGAAGGATTATGCGCCCGCCTCGCTGGTTCTCGTTTCTTTATGTGAACCGGATGCTAGATGCCGTAGCCCAGACTGATGGGAGGGCTAGCAGCAGCACAATACGTCGCATACACAGGAGAATGCCATGAAAGCACCCACAACACTCATCACCACTGGATTGATCACTCTGCTTCTTTCAGGCTGTGCAGGATACAAGATTCGCGCAGTAGACCCTGCGAACATCCACGAACCTGGCAAAGAAGGTTACGTTTTCCACGCGCCGGCTCCATTTCTTGAAGAGCGAAAGATCACAGCGAAGGTCGATGATGTGGAAACAGTTACATACGAGTACAAGATCGTGTATCTGCCGGATATGGAAAGACCCTACCGTTTCACCCAATACGAATTCCTAGCCAAGTCTGAACTGAAGATCGCTTTCGAAGAGGGATGGAAGTGGACAGGTGCCGAGTCCAAGACTGACTCAACCGCAGTTCCTTCAGCTCTGGTGGAGCTTGCTAAGTCGGCGGCTGATGCGGCTCTGCGTACCCCTGCTGACTCATCTGGTTCGGTTTACACCTTATACCGGTTGACCTGGGACTACGCTACACAGAGCTACACAATTGGCAATTGAATAGATTGCATTCAGTTTATACCACCTATGTCTGTGATTTCGTTGTGTATGTGTTGTTGCAGTGATGCTTATCTGCATGCATGAACATGCGCAGTGAAATATTGCGAGCCTCTTCCAATGGAAGCTCGCGGTCCCATGAAATATCAAACACCATGATTTTGGACACATATACCTGTGTACATTGTAGGAGCTGAGCAATGTTCTTGTTCGTAAGTGTACTTCTCTGCGCCGATATTGCACTCCAACCAGAGCAAGGTGAAGATGAAATCGTAATTGATCGTGGGTGTGCAATCCACGCTCCGCCCGCTGAAGTTCGTGAGGCGGTAGCCAACGAACTTGCTGCGGTTAGAGCAGCAAACCGGATGTTTCTTGAGGACGGTCTCGTTGTCGAGATTCCAGTATGGATTCATGTGATCACCGCAAACGGTGTTGGTAGCCCGTCGAACGAACAACTCGATGAACAGATCGAAGTCCTCAACAATGCCTTTAGTCTGGTTGGATTTCAGTTCTTCGTACTGGGTCGTCAGGATATCGACGAGCCATCATGGCACACTATGGGATACAAATCTCCCGAAGAAAAAGCGGCAAAGAGTGCGTTATGGGTTGATGGAGCTCTGAACTTATACCTCTGCTCGCCACCCAACAATCTCCTAGGCTGGGCGACATGGCCCTGGGACAAGCAGGACAACCCGAAGATGGACGGTGTCGTGGTGCACTACCAATCTCTGCCAAACGGAGACATGTCGAACTACAACCTTGGCATGACAACGGTGCACGAAGTCGGGCACTTTCTTGGTTTGTATCACACATTCCAGGGTGGCTGTGCCGTACCGGGCGATGAGGTCGAAGATACGCCATATCAAGCGAGTCCATCGAATGGCTGCCCTATGTCTCGTGATTCCTGCCTCTCGTCCGGCCTCGACCCAGTCGACAATTTCATGGACTACTCGTACGACCTTTGCATGAATACGTTTACTCCGGGACAGGCCGAGCGGATGCACACCATGGTTGCCACATACCGCTCCTCACTCATCACGCCCTCGCAACTCAGGCTGCTGGATCTCAGTGGCGCTCTCACGCATATGCGCCCCCAAGATGACGCGAAGGCCGAATTAATGAGACCACTGCTGTCTCTCAAAGAGGCTATGGAGATTGTAACTCACTCAGACGCGTATCTGAGGCTAGATTGGGGTGATCCAGTCAGCGCAACTCTTCAGGATGGATTTGTCTTGATGAACTTCCACACACCTCTTGAGGAACAAGAGCAGCTCGGGCTACGAACTCTGATTGTCAATCCCGAAGGAAGCGTGGAACTCTTGCCGAGAAGGTGACATATATGTGGGCGATTGGCGATCGAGCGAAGGGTGTAGTACTAAGAACGGCAGGCACTGCGTTCTAACAGTTGCCTACTCATTTCAGTCAGGTGTCGCCACCTCAGACAGGAGTAGCGGACGAGCTGAGGGGGCGGTTAGGAGAAACGCACTCGCGTGCTTATTGACTCACCTGAAATCACCTCACTCCCAGCGGAAGATCTTCAGCGCCACTACAAACGAGGCAACGCACCACGCGGCCATCACCGTGAGTTCCTTGCCGAGCGACAGCACCGAGTCGCCATCGAGCATGACATTCCGTAGCGCATCATTGAGGGCTGTCAACGGCAGCAACTGCAAAATCGGGTGCAGCGCGTCCGGGAAACGCTCGTACGAGAAGAACACTCCAGAAGCAAGCCACATAGGCATCATCACTAGGTTCATCAGCCCGCTGGCGCCCTCGATCGTCCTTGCGCGTGACGCGACCAAGATGCCAAAGCCTGCGAACACGAGCGCCCCAAGCAGGCAAACAACTCCAAATGAGACAGCATCGCTCCGAAATGGCACTCCCAGCACCCAGGCAGCGAACATAACAAGCAGCACGACTTCGAGTATGAGAAAAACCAGACGCGAGAGCATGAACGAGAGAAAGAACGATGTACGGCGCATCGGCGTGACAAGCATCCGTTTCAGGAATTTGCGCCGCCGTACATCAGCGATCGCAAAGCCGATACCCCAGATCCCGGTACCCATCAGGTTCATGCCCAAGAGACCCGGGAATAAGAAATCGACATATCGCGACCCCTTCTCCGTAAGCTCTTCCGTGGCGACGATCGGTTCGTCGAGATCATCTGAAAGTGCACGCTCGATGCGCAGCCTCGCCGTGACAGCCTCGGCGCGCACGGGGTCGAATGTCAGCTTTGGTAGAGCGCCGAATTCACCCTCTTCGACCACACCGTCGATCGCACCTCGGCGAAGTTTGGCATGGGCATCTTCGAATGTCTCAAACGACTCAACATCGATCGCCTCGCTCGCGCCGAGCGTTGCGGTAAGCGCCTCACTTGCGACCACGCCGATCGTGCTCGGCTCCGGTTTGCCCGACCGGAACGCGAAGCCAAGAACAGCCGCCATAACCATCGGAAACATGAATACCCAGAAAACAGCCTCCGGTTCTCGAAGAAAGCTCAGCACGCGCACGCGCGTCAACTCGCGGATCTCGTCGAGCCTAGCCATCTCGTAGATGTCTCCCCGTTAGCGCTACAAACACATCCTCAAGTGTTGGACGGTGTGTGCGCAGATCCTCAAGCCTGAGTCTCCGAGACTCGACAACCCTGAATAGCGAAGCGATAACCGCCTGTGTGCGTTCCACAGACAGGACTATGTCCGCCCCCTCATAGCGAACGGCTGAAACGCCCTCCATTGCCAGCAACTCGTCTTCGGCGAGCACTCGGACGTCCTCGTCGATGAGTGAGAACCGCACGAGACTCTCGGCGCCGAGCGAGGCAATGATCTCCGCTGGCGAGCCGCGAGTGATCACCCTGCCCTTGTCAACGATGACGACGAGGTCGGCTAGTCTTTCGGCTTCCTCCATATAGTGCGTCGTCATCAGAACTGTGCCGCCATTTGCTTTGAACCGCTCGACAACCTCCCATACTCGGCGGCGCGCCTGCGGATCCAGTCCCGTCGTTGGCTCGTCGAGGAACAGGATCTCCGGTCCGTGCAGCAGCGCACAGCCAATTGAGAGCCGCTGTTTCTGCCCGCCCGAGAGCGTTTTGACAAACGCTTCTCGCTTATCTTCTAGTCCAATGGTGTTGATGATCTCGCTGAGATCCGCGTCAGCGGCGTAGAAACTATCAAACAGGCGAAGGATTTCGTAGACTTTGAGCTTGTCTTGAAACTCGGTCTCTTGAAGCTGAACACCAATGCGCTCGCGAATAGCACGAGCATCGTGTTGCCACGTTCTGCCGAGAATGACAATCTCGCCTGCATCGGGCTGCTTGATCCCTTCGAGCATCTCGATGGTCGTGGTTTTTCCGGCGCCATTGGGTCCCAATACGGCGACGCATGTCCCCTGTTCGACCTCAAGATCGATCCCGTCAACGGCCGTGAGATCCCCAAATCGTTTAACGATTCCGCGCGCCACAACTGTGGAATCCGCGGGACTGTCGATCTGATCTCTATGCGAGTCCATTCTGAGCGGATGTTACCACGGACGACGAGTCCTCGCGTAAGCAGCTGACCAAGGCCGCATTAGCGGACACCTGTTAACTGCAGTATTTCAAACTATTTAGAGGACCACTCCCCTCTGAAAGCCGGACACATCGGACATTATCTGGGGCGCACAAATTCCTGGTCCACCCAAGTGCCAGCAGAATTAGAAGACACCAAAACCGAGTTCTATGAGGCACTATTGCTATGCAATGTAGATGACCGACGAAGGGCGGCGCGAGAGACTTACTGACATATATGCGATCACCCACAGCTTTCATTTTTGGTATGAGCCGATGGTGTCCCGTTTAATTGCCAGAGACGGCGACTATCCAGGGAACTCCGGCCAAGGCAAAACAGCTAGAGACTATCCTCGGGACCCAGATCAGGCCGATTCTGGTCGAGTGTGCCTCGAATCAGTTGTGGGGTTTTCCGCTACAGAGATCTGTCCGCGCTGATGCGCACCACAGTGTTAGCTTTCGCCAGCCGAATACAAGAAGCCAAGTACTGCCGTCTACGGAATGTCGGGCAGGTCAGCCGTTTGATTGGACTTATCACGTTCGGGTATCTGAAACCGATTCACTCCGTTGTGGTGAACCGTCTTATATCGCAATGATCGTTCGACATAGGACCGTGCAATCATAACAGTGGTTCTTCAATTGGATGTGCGATCGCGATGAGTACGCGCATTACAGGTGGTGTTTACCCTGCCTCACGCACGTCATCGACAGCAATCCAGCTAGTACATTTGTCAAGCAATGCCATGCGCGTAAATGGCTTTGTAAGATAGTCGTTACAACCAGACGAGATACAACGTTCCCTATCACCAACCATCGCATATGCCGTCAACGCAATGATCGGACGAGAAAATCCTGATTCCCGTATCATGCTGGTCGCGCGGTACCCATCTATATTGGGCATCTGCATATCCATCAGAACAAGGTCAACTGGAGCATCCAGATTACTATTTACTATCGCGTTTACAACCTCATGCCCGTCATGCACAACGACAACTTCAGCACCAGCATGAACGAGGTGCGCGCGTATAAGCACTTGATTGTCTACACCGTCTTCTGCAACAAGGACACGCTTCCCTGCCAGCAATCCTGCACCACTTGTCGCGATATCAGAGGACATTCCTGTTGGGCGCCTTGAGTCTTGTCCAGGCCGGCATGAGTTGATACCAACCGGCCCTACCGCTGGGAGTGTAACTGCAACCGTAGTGCCCTCACCATCCGTTGACTTTACAGACAGAACTCCACCCATCAGCTTTACGAGTTGATTCGTGATACTCAGCCCCAATCCGGTACCACCGTAGCGACGCGTCGTACCCTCATTGGCTTGGACAAATGGTTTGTAGTTAGAAATATTTAGTAGCTGTTCCTCAGTCATGCCTATCCCGGTGTCCGAGATCTGATACTCCACACGGTCGTGAGCGGAGCTGTACGAAACAGATATGCTGACATGACCTTTTTCACAGAATTTGTTTGCATTACTTAATAGATTCAGCAAGACCTGCCGGAGCCGGAACTCATCCACTTCTATCGTGGCAGGCACGGTGTTCATGACCTCAAGTCTCAGGCTGTTCTGCTGCCCGCAAAGTGCGGGTTCGATCATGAGCGCAAGCGAGTTCATAATCGCTACCGGATCGGTCTCTGTCGGATGTAGACTTACAGCTTCCGCGTCGATCTTGGTCATTAGCAAGACATCATCAACAAGATTAAGTAGATGCGAGCCACACCGCCACATTGTTTCGTAAGCCGAAGTCGTGTCAACATCCCCAGCCAGTAACAGCTCTATGTTTCCCAGCATGGCAGTTAACGGCGTCCGGACTTCGTGACTCATATTTGCAAAGAAGGCAGTTTTCATTTTTACCGCCCTCTCTAGTTCTAATTTTGCGCTCTCTAAATCTAAGATCATTGTCTTTCGATTGGTGATGTCACGTGTAAACGCGGCAACTTGAGTAGGAGGGACCCCGGCCTCAGCCGAGGGAATCCCAATTGCTTCCTGATGCATCCACCGGCGAACACCAGACAACCCCTCAATCTCAAATTCTAGTGACACTGCACTGCCAGACAGAGCCTTCTGTATCCCTTCCTCGAATGCCGCACGGTACTGAGGGAGCAAAAGCTCGCGAACATCCAAACCACTCACATCATCTATCGAAGAGGCGCCGATGAGTGCAAGACCGGTCTGATTCATGTCTACGAGGCGGTACTCACTATCAACTATCTTAAAACACTCATTGACTGTTGACAGCATCGTTTCGAGACGCTCGACCTGGTAGCGCAACTTTGCATTCTCACGCTCTATTTGGTCCAGACGCACCGAGTCTTCCATCGTTGGACTCACCTAGCTAGTGGTTGCAATTATGAGATGAATGTCAGAACAACTGTCACATCCGTTTGATCGGCGACATCGATATTGACATTAATTTGAATTACAACTGCCCAGATCAATGACGGTACGGGGTCGAACTTGCCGTATATCAGCCGAGTTTTTCCATATATGCAACGTCAGAGCCGGAAGGCCAGTAGGCCAAATAACACAACCCCCTATACAGGGATTGGACCTCCTACTACTCGATCAAAATACTGAGCCCACTCCAGATTTGTGGATCAACCATACAATCTAACTTTCATACATAGATCTCGAATCTAAAGGGATATCGCGATCACAAGGAACTCGTGTATTGATATGTGAAACAACACCACTGGAGCACGATCAATCACAACCAGATCAATTTTATTCATATAGTTTAAGTAATTGGTAGCAATAGCGAACAGCCAGACAACCACACTATTGATCGACGAGGAAACCGCCAGATTGCGGCGTGTGAAACTGTTCGACATATCCGGGATCGCCCATCGCTTTCTGATTTCGTATGAGCCCATGGTGTCCCGTGATGCTGGCCAGAATTGGCGAGTATCGCGGGGATCTCGGCCATACCCGCGGCAATCGGAGACCATCGCTGGGGCCCAGAATCAGCCAGTTTCGGGCGATTAGGGCTGAGTGTCTCTCGGGGCAGTTTGAGGGTTGTCCCGGCGCGGAAATCAGGCCGTGGCGTTGGCCCGATCGAGGCCGAGGGACTGAGCCCGCCGAGACCAATCGAGATCGTCTGCAGCTTCGAGAAGATCGTCGAGCGTGACGCGCGGCGGGAGTGTTCCGGCTAATGCGTTTCGGAGCACATTCGGACCCAAGTTGGTCAGCGGGAGCAGCTTGAGGATCCGTGTCCGACCAATTTTCCGACGGTCTGCGAACGGCTTGATGTGGTCGCCAGACTCGACCAACTCATCATGCCACCGGTACGCGAGTCCGATGGCCTCGACGATGTGCTGCTTCGGGACCGGCTTCGACGGAAGGACCAGGTCCTCGCCCTTCGGTGACAGCACCAACCTGCGGCCGTCGACCTTCTTGATCTGGATTTCAAGCTCAAGGTCGATCCATTTGCCGCCCTCGAAGGCTCGCGGCCTCCGAGGGCACCTGGGCGTAAAGAGAACATCTCCTTAAGGTGTCTCGAATCGCTGATCCTGCAGGAGCATGATCTGATCAGTATCGAGCCGAACCGCGAGTCGCTCGGCGTCAATCGTGACGCCAATCATGACGGTGCGGATCCAATGATCACGAACGTCCGACGGCTGCGCGTTGAGACGCTCGTTGCCAAGATGATCGAGCACTATGGCTCGGACGAGATCATCGAGGTGCTCGGCGTTGAGTGACTTGATGTGGCAGGTTTTGAATCCGTGCTTGATCGCCTTCTGACTGACGTAGTACCGCACCAGCCGTTTCTGACCCCGCCCCTTCGATTCCGTGCTTTGCCGATACAAACGGTGACGGGCTCGTCACGCCCGCCGACTTCACCGCGTGGATCAACGCTTTCAACAAAAACCTGCCCGAGTGCGACCAGAACGGTGACGGCAGTTGTACTCCTGCCGATTTCACAGCTTGGATCGCCAACTTCAATGCCGGCTGCCCATAACAAAGGACGAGCAGAGGGTGTAGCACGAAGGACAGATATAGAAACAGCAATACTCTCAGCAACTCCCTCACATAGCGATTTAGCCCAAATCTAAATACCATCACCGTGACCGGGCCCTTACTGGCGGACATCCATTAACAACTGCAATACGATTGATTTAGGCAGCACCGAACCCTCGAAAGCCGGACAAATCGGACATCTACCGGGATGCGCACATACTCTTGGCCCACCTGAGTGAGGGCAGATTGGAGG
>WUAK01000181.1 GCA_009827205.1 Phycisphaeraceae bacterium
AGGCGGCGCCCTACTTGACCTGCATATCCATGACACCGACTTCGTTCACGCCTGCTTCGGTGTACCCGATTCTGTGATCTGCACGGGCGACGAAGACCACATCTCGACGCAATACACATATACAGACTCACCAGTTCACGTCACCGCTGAGGGATGTTGGGATCGCCACCCATCTTCTCCGTTCGTGATGCGATACAGCGTCTGCTTTGAACGCGCAACGGCCGAGTTCTCACTCGGAAATGCTCCCGAGCTTGCGCTCCATGACGACTCTGGTTCTACTCCGATCGACCTCGGTCGACTCACAGGCTGGGACATGCAGATCCGCGCCTACCTAAACGCGCTCGGCAACGGCGCCTCATCGCCGCCTGTTACCATGCATGACGCACTACAGGTCATGCAGACGATCGAAGCCGAACAACGCTCTCTCGCAACGGGCAGTTCCCAGCGGATCAAACGGTAACTGCTATATGCCGCTGTCACACATCACAACAGCAAGTGGACTTCTCGCCCTCGATTGGGCAGTGCTCGCAGCGTACTTCGCACTGATTGTGATCAGCGGCATCTGGCTCTCTCGGAATAAACAGCGTTCAACAGACGACTACTTCAAGGGTTCGAGCAAGCTGCCTTCGTGGGCAGTGGCGGTCTCGATCGTTGCGACGAGCCTCTCAGCAGCAACATTCCTTGGGGTCCCAGAGTCGAGCTACACAGGTGACTTGACCTACATATCCACTAATCTCGGCATGATCCTGGCAGCGCTGGTGATCGCGTTCTTGTTTATCCCCGTATTTTATAGGCATAATGTTGGTTCAATCTACCAACTACTGGCCCATCGATACGGACCAGGCGCGAGTAAAGCTGCAAGCGCCGCTTTCCTGCTAGGCAGGCTTCTAGCGAGTGGCGCAAGGCTCTATCTCATAGCTATCCCGCTTACGCTTATTCTCTACGGAACCGAGACAGAACTTTCACTCACAGCAGTCGGTACTTCGGTCGCTGTGGTAACAGCGGTAGGCATTCTTTACACACTCATCGGTGGCATCACGAGCGTCATATGGACAGACGTCGTGCAATACTGCGTGCTTGTTGGTGCCGGGATCGCTGCCGTTGTTCTGGTCGTTTCACGACTCGATGTGCCCATGGTTGAAGTCTACGACACGCTTGTTGTAGGCAGTGATGGCGCCAGCAAGCTCAGATTTATCAACACAGGACTCGATCCGAAACTTCCGTTTACACTCGGCACGGCTCTTATCGGATTCACGGTACTTGGGATTGGCTCATATGGAACAGATCAGGATCTCGCACAGCGAATGCTCACGTGCAAGAACGCGAGAGCCGGATCCAGATCAGTCATCACAGGCATCCTTCTTGGCATCCCGACCGTTGCTGTTTTCCTGCTCGTGGGGCTCGCGCTCTGGATCTACTACCAGCACTCCGAATTCCTAGACCGCCAACCAACACAATCAGCTTCAGATGATTCCCGCAAGACTTTTCTTGTATTTATCATGTCTGAGATGCCCGCCGGGATGACCGGTCTCATGATCGCGGGCCTGTTTGCAGCGGGGCTAAGCAGCGTAAATTCTGCTATGAACGCAATGAGTGCCGCATTCATCAACGATTTCTACCGTCCTGCTTTCCCCGATAGGCCTCCAGGACACTATGTGCATGCGGGCCGCATCGGTGTCGTTTTGTTCGGCTCCCTGCTCGGCATGTTCGCGCTGCTTTGTGTGGTCTGGCAACAAGCCGATCGCGAACATCAGGAATCTAGCGAACTCCTCAATTTCGCTCTCGGTGTCATGGCATTCGCCTACGCCGGGCTTGTGCCGGTCTTTCTGACAGCGATACTTACAAGACGAGGCACCACCCTCTCGATCGTTCTAGCTCTTATCTCCGGCTTTGCCCTAACCGGGTTGATGCAACCCGCAGCCTACCCAGACTGGGTGCACTCGCAGCACACTGGTGTACAAGGTCTGTTCAGCGATCTCCTGTCGCTGCACTTCACATGGCGTCTCTGCATCGCGGCAGGGATTTCTTTCGCCATCGCCGCCTGGCCGAGCGGGGCCAAGCAAGATGCGTGAACAGCGGATCGAAACACTCCCGCTACTGCCTCGTCCCCGTACGGCTAGTAGCCTGCCATCGGCTACTGATCTCCGCAATCGCTGGGCAGTGCGCTTCGATCCCCACAACCTGACGCGACCCTGCGAACTCATAATCCGGGCTGAAGACACAATCGAGATCGTTGCAAGAGACGAAGAAGCTCTGCGGATGGCCAATGCAACACTCGATCAGATCTCACGTCAGTGCTCGCAATGCCGCGCCTTTGAGATACACGATTGGGCCCAGTTTGAACACCGCGGCTTCATGCTCGACGTCTCCCGCGATCGCATCCCAACTATGGGACATCTCAGATCCCTCGTTAAGTTGCTCGCTTCACTCAAATTCAACCATCTCCAACTCTACTTCGAGCACACATTCGCCTACCGCGGTCATGAGCAGATCTGGCACGGGCTCGACCCAATAACCCCAGAGCAAATCAGCGAATTGGATCAGCTTTGCGCGAGTTACGGCATAGAACTCGCTGCGAATCAGAATTGCTTCGGACACCTTTCTCACTGGCTCAGGCATCCTGACTACGCACACCTCGCTGAGACTCACGAAGAATACGAGTTCTGCGGTTTTCGTCGGAAAGGACCCTTCTCTCTCAATCCCGGGCATCCAGGTTCTCAATCGCTCGTTCGTGACTGGCTTTCCCAACTCCGCGAATGCCATACGAGTCGGCGGATCAACATCGGTTGCGACGAGGTTGCGGACCTCGGCACTGGCAGCTCAAAAGCGCGAATTCAACAACTAGGGTATGAGAGTGTCTACTCAGAATTCGTTGGAGGAGTTGCCGACATCTGCACTGATCTCGGTTTCCAGCCGATGTTCTGGGCAGATGTGGCTCTTAGTCACCCGCAATGCCTCGACCGACTGCCAGACGGAATAACAGGTCTCGTGTGGGGATACGAACCGGACTCACCTTTTAGCAGCGGCCTCGACAAGTTAGAGGCAAGGGGTATGCCCGCGTGGATATGCCCAGGCACCAGCTGCTGGCGTTCGTTTGCAGGGAGAACAACGGAACGCATGGCAAACATCAGCAGTGCCGCACAGATAGGGGCGACATATAAGTGCCCTGGCTTCTTACTCACGAGTTGGGGCGATCTAGGTCACAGGCAGCAGTGGCCGATCACGCTGCGCGCACTTGCAGACGGCGCAGCCGCTGCCTGGTCGGGTGAAGAACTTGCCGAACCACAAGCCGTAGATATTCATGTGTTTGATGATTCTGAATCCGGACTCGCTTCTTGGCTTGATGCGCTCGGGGATGCAGACCTGCAACTTCGAGAGGCGCAGGATGCCCCGACACTACCACGTCTACTCAACGCATCTGCATTCTTCCATGAGCTCCACCCTGCACACGAGTCGATGCCTAGTCGAGGCAACATCACAGATTGGAATGAGATCCGTTACAAACTTAACGCGCTCAGAGATCGCGTCCCTACTCTAAAGGACCCTCTCATGCGCTCTGAATTTCAGCATGCACTCGACTGCTGCCAATTCGCATGCGACACCGCGATCATGCGCAGGGGAGGTCAAACAGCAGGAAGCCTTGAGCACATTGTTTCTCAACACATGCAACTCTGGAGCGAGCGTTCTCGGTTACCAGGTCTGGAAGCGAGTACGCAGCACTACAGAAACCTTCAGATCCAGCTTGATCAAGAAACGGCACCATGAGTAGAGACCGCACAATCATCGGTGTGATGACCGGTACAAGCATGGACGCGATCGACGTTGCGCTCGTTCGGGTTTCAGGTGCTGGTTACGAGATGCGCGTGAACGCAGAGCGATTTGATTCTGAGCCCCTTGGGTCACTCGGCGATGAACTCAGACAACTGGCAAACGGCACGCCCGCGTCGGCACCCGATTTCGCCAGGCTGGGTCTCTTGCTGGGGGAGTCAATCGCTCATTTCCTCGAGTCGAGATTGAGCCCACTGCATACCGACCTCGTCGTACTGCACGGCCAAACGATCTACCACAATCCCCCACTGACATGGCAACTCATCAACCCCTGGCCAGTGGCTTCCCGATTGAGAACACCTGTTCTATACGATCTGCGTAGAGCAGATCTAGCTACTGGAGGGGAGGGAGCGCCGCTCACGCCCATTGCTGATGCGATTATGTTCGGGACGAACAACTCTTCGAGAGCCATCGTGAATCTTGGAGGATTCTGTAATGTCACGCTGCTTCCTCCAATGAAGCGCGACAGAATTGAGCCTGAACGAATCACGGGCCGCGACACCTGCCCGTGCAATCAATGGCTCGACAGAGCTGCAAAGCTCTACTTCAATATCCCATTCGATTATGGAGGCGAAAGGGCCTCGACAGGCCGTGTTCTGGGTGATTTCCGTGAGAAGCTATATAGTGACTGGAAACGCATGAGCACTCGCGCGTCTCTTGGTAGCGAGCATGAAGGACTGGCACTCGCAGAGGGGCTCAAAGGTCAGGATGTCCTAGCTACACTCTGTGATGTCATCGGGAATCTCATCGCGGATGCATGCCGAGGTTCTGATGAAATTCTCTGCGCTGGGGGCTCCACAAAGAACAAAGCTCTTATGGGATCGATACGTGAGCATGCCGATGCCCCAGTCTCGACCACCTATGAAGCGGGCGTTGAGCCACTCCACCGTGAGGCCGTTGCAATGGCAGTACTCGGTGCTCTCTCATGGGATGGCTTGCCCATCGGTCTCGAAAGAGTGACAGGCGTAAAGCAGTCCATCGTATCGGGATCGTGGTGCTTCCCCGACGGCCTAGATACACTCTGGCATGGCTGATCAGCCCGCAGATAGATCGCACCTTTCCACGGAACAGATGAATCCAGCTGCCGCTGATTTACATGCGATGAATGTCGCGGAATGCGTCCAGCTCATCAATCAGGAGGACGCTCTGATTGCGCAAGCAGTCGCGGCTGCGAATGCACAGATATCAGCGCTGATCTCCGCTGCAGAACGCGGTTTTTCCGAAACAGGCCGGCTCATCTATCTAGGGGCAGGTACATCAGGCAGACTCGGTGTTCTGGATGCATCCGAAGCCCCACCTACGTTCCACGTGGAATCCGGCAAGGTGGTCGGCATAATCGCCGGCGGAGACAGCGCGCTACGCATTTCAAGCGAATCAGCAGAAGACGATCCGCATGGCTCGCACAACGAACTTGCAGCACTCGGTTTGTCAGACGACGACACCCTGGTCGGGATAGCGGCCGGAGGCACAACGCCTTATGTACGCGGCGCATTCGAGATCGCTCGAAACTTCGCTCCCCGTATGACAACCGGGATGATCACCTGCTCAAGCGTCGAAGTACCTCCATTTTGCGAGCACTTTATATTTCTCGATACCGGCCCTGAAGTGATCACGGGATCGACCCGCATGAAAGCAGGCACAGCAACGAAACTCGTCCTAAACACGATCTCGACAACACTCATGATCCGAACCGGACGGGTCTATCAAAACCTCATGGTTGACCTGCGACCCACGAACGACAAACTGCGCGACAGGGCAGCTCGTGTAGTTTCACGCCTGACAGGGCTAGACCGAGACAACTCGCTCAAGCAATTGGACATTGCGGGCAATAACGTAAAAGCCGCGGTTGTGATGCATTCACGAGGTGTCAATCTAGACACCGCGACACGGATTATCGAAAATGCCCGGGGACGACTCGGCGATGTCCTGCAGGGGCACGAAAGTCCTGATCTCGGGTAAAC
>WUAK01000182.1 GCA_009827205.1 Phycisphaeraceae bacterium
TCGATTTCGTCGTCGCTTCCCGCGTCAAGGGGAACAAGCATCGGATCGGTGACGCCGAGCTTCTCGACTGCCTTCGCGGTCCGCCGCAGGTTCTTGTCGCCCGGCAGGTGGGTGAAGGCACAGGTGGCGCCGTTCTCGATGAGCGCCTGAGCGATGAAGTACGCGTACGAACGGTCGTTTGCGATGCCGACCACGAGCCCTGTCTTGCCGTCGAGAAGTCCCATCGAGCGATCTCCTTGCTTGAACAGAACGATCCTAGGAGGCCCGGCGGGTAGGATGCCTCCAATGGCAGCCGAATCCGCTTCCAAACCGAGCATTCAGACGTTCTATGAGGGCCTCAGCAAGACCGGTCTTGTGCGCAGGCTCCTTGAGATCGCCCGGGATGAGGATCTGGGTCCCGATCGGATCGATCTGACCGCCAGGGTGACACACAGCGAGACTGAGCACGCATCTGCGAGAGTCGTGCTCGCTCAGGACGCTGTCGTTGCTGGACTGGCAGCGATTCCGGAACTTCTTGAGGTTTTCGAGGCCGAGGTGATGGTGACGTCTGCTCTGAGCGATGGAGATCGGGCTACCAAGGGCACTGTTCTGGCGACACTCGAAGGTCCGCTGAATCAGATCGTCACCATCGAGCGCACGATCCTGAATCTGCTCGGGCGTTTGACGGGTGTTGCGACACTGGCTTCGGAGTATGTGCAGCGAGCCGGACCGGGCGTGGACGTGCTTGACACCAGAAAGACGACCCCGGGACTGAGGGTGCTTGAGAAATATGCTGTCCGCTGCGGCGGGGGCACATCGCACAGGCTCGGATTGCACGACGCGGTTCTGATCAAAGACAACCACATTGCGCATGTGCCGAACGACGAGTTGGCCTCTTGGATTGCAGACGCGGCACGGCGCGCCAAGGGACTGAGCAGCGCGTTTTTCATGGTCGAGGTTGACACGCTCGATCAGTTCCGTGAAATCCTCCGAGTCGATGATGGGCTGGTTGACTATGTGCTGCTGGACAACATGAGTCCCGAGACGATGCGTTCAGCTGTGGGGATGCGTGACGACGCGGGTAGCTCCATCAAGCTCGAGGCATCGGGTGGTGTACGGCTCGAGACGATCAAGAGCATCGCGGCATCGGGTGTTGATCGGATCAGTGTGGGCGCTCTCACCCATCAGGCGGTCACGGCTGATGTCCGGCTCGACATCGGGACCGGACGATGATCACGCCCGACTCGCCCATCCATCTCTGGGCCGACGCGATCGAGGAGCGAGCGCAGACACTTGAAAACCTCGGTCTCTCACGCGCCGTCGTGCTCGCTGAGACGGCATCGACTCAGTCCGCGGCGGTGCAGCACTCGGGAGGCAACGCAGGTCTCGTATGTATCGCTTCGCGGCAGACAGGCGGTCGGGGGCGACTCGGCAGGCAATGGGCGGACGATATGGGCAAGGGCATCTCGATGACGCTCGCCCTGGGAGAGGACATCGATGGGGCGAGGCTTTCACTCGCTCTGGGGGTCGCGGTCGCCGAGGCGTGCGCTGATGTCGGGCCAGGTCCACGGGTGGGGCTCCGCTGGCCGAACGATATCGTCGATCGACCGACGGGCGCGAAGATCGCCGGTGTTCTGATCGAGAAGCAGGACGGCCTCACGCTCGTGGGAATAGGGATCAACGTGCACCAGACTCAGGAGGACTGGCAGCGGGCCCAGCAGGCCGGCGCGATCTCACTCGCTGCACTCGATGCGCCTGCGGACCGGCTCGCGCTTGCGCTCGAGGTGCTTGTGCTGATCGATCGGAAGCTGGGTGAGGAACCAAAGTCGCTCGCGGAGCAGTGGCACACGCGCGACACGCTGACGGGCACCTCGCAGACATTCGAGCATGACGGCAAAAGTATAACTGGTTTGGTTGAATCAATCGATCCCACCAACACACTCATTGTGCGCACGACATCGGGCTTGGTCAGGCTGCCGGCGTCCTCGACGAGCCTTGTCCACTCATAGCTTGGATGCGATCAACTCGACAAGCTTGGCGGCTTGCTCATGATCGATGTCTAGAGCATCCCATCCGATGCCGAGTCCTTTGCCATCCATTTTCGGGATGATGTGAAAGTGCACGTGCATGACGGCCTGGTGGGCGTCGGTGCCGTTGTTCTGGAGCACGTTGTACGCCGAGGCACCTGTCGCTTGCATGACGGCTCGGCAAATCCGAGGCAGGACCCTGCCGATCGCGGCGGATGATTCATCCGACAGCTCATCAAGCGTGACGGCGGGTTCCTTGGGGATCACGAGAGTGTGCCCGCTGGAAAGAGGGCCCACATCGAGAAACGACAGGACGTGCTCGTCCTCGTATACGCGGTGGCAGGGGATCTCGCCCCTGATGATCTTGGCAAAGACGGTCTCGCTCATGCGTCGAGTCTACCGCGCAGGGACGTACAATCGAGTGTGAGCACTCCCAGACGATCCATCAAGCGACTCAGCAAGACCGTGGCGAGCCAGATCGCGGCGGGCGAGGTGGTCGAGCGCCCAAGCTCGGTGGTCAAGGAACTCGTGGAGAACTCGCTCGACGCGGGAGCGACGCGTGTACGAATCGAGTTGGAATCGGGCGGCATCGAGCTCATCAGGATCGCCGACGACGGCAAGGGGATCCCAGCAGACGAACTGCCGCTTGCGCTCGAGCCCCATGCAACGAGCAAGATCGAGGGCACAGAGGATCTGGATCGCATCGCGACGATGGGTTTCCGCGGCGAAGCGATCGCGTCTATTGCATCCGTCTCGAGGCTGGTGATCAGATCACGGACACAACAGAGCCCCTCGGCTTCTGAGATCCGCTGCGATGGGGGCGAGGTTCAGCCCGTACGTCCATCGTCTGGCCCTGTTGGTACCACGATCGAGGTGCGGAATCTCTTTTTCTCGACGCCGGCGAGACGAAAGTTTCTGAAGACACCGCAGACCGAGCGGGGGCGGTGCCTGAAGGCGGTGCGTGAGCTCGCGATGGCCAATCCTGCGATCGGATTCACGATCGTGAGCGAGGGCAAGACGCTTCTTGATGTTGAGTCGAACCAGGATCCTCGCGATCGAGCGCTCGCGGTGTTGGGCAAAGAACTCGAGCCCCAGCTTTTGGTTGCGCAGGCTGACACGTTCGACGATGCGCGGGGGATCGCGCTCTGGGGGCTGGTTGGCAAGCCCGAGATCGCGAGGCCTACGGCGATCGCGCAGCACATCTTCGTCAACGGCAGGCCTATCAAGGATCGCACGATCCAGCACGCGCTCAAAGAGGCTTACAGGGGGCTCATGGAGCACAGCCGCTACCCAACCGCGGTGCTCATGCTCGAGATGTCGCCCGAGGCTGTCGATGTCAATGTCCACCCGGCAAAGTCCGAGGTTCGGTTTCGAGACTCGGGGCACGTGCACAGTGTGGTTCATCGCGCAGTGAAAGAGGCCCTTCAGAAGGCGGACCTGACGCCGGCTGCTGCAGTGTTTACGAGGTCGGCTTCTTCGTTCGAGGCGCTGCCCGGCTCCGGTCGCACGGGTGACCTGGACCCACAGCAGATGGTGGACTTCTTCAAGCGCGATGTGCCCAATGCTGTTCAGGGGAGGCTCTCATACGAAGCGCTCAGAGCCGCGATGGAGCCGACGAATGCCAAGGAAGCCGCTGATTCTGATCAGGTTCGGTCTGAGCACGATGCGTCGCAAGTCACTCAACCGGCATCCTATGTCGAGCCCAAGAGACTCTCGCATTTGCAGGTACACCAGAGTTACGTCGTGACACAGGACGAGAGCGGCGTGGTCATTGTTGATCAGCACGCTCTGCACGAACGCGTCATGTTCGAGTATCTGATGGAGCGGCTCGGCCGAGGAGCGCTTGAGAGCCAGCAGCTACTGACGCCCGAGGTCATCGAGGTGTCCCCGGCGCAGCTTGAGGCGCTCGATGCGATCGGCGAACTGCTGGAGCGCATCGGCATTGAGGCGAGGGAGATGGGCCCGACCTCGGTAGGGGTGTCCGCGTTCCCGAGTTTCCTCTTCGATCGCGGGGTGGAGGTTCAGCCCTTCATGAACGACCTGCTCGAGCAAACTGCGAGGAGCGAGGTGCCCCCGACGAGCGAAGAGGCGCTTCGCGATGTGGTCGACATGATGAGCTGCAAGGCCGCGGTCAAGGCGGGCGACAAGCTCAGCGGCGAAGAGCTTGACAGATTGATGCAGCTCCGAGACGAAGTCGAACGCTCATCGAGCTGCCCCCACGGCAGGCCGACCTCGGTCCGGCTCTCACTCTTCGATCTTGAGAAACTCTTTCACCGCCGCTAGCCGATACAACTTCTACGTATGAACGAAGAGACGCAGATCAACGCAGACCGGGAGTGGCGCATCGGGTCGGGGCTCGCTAGGTGGCGCCGTTTCGGGGCAATCGCGTCATGGGTCGGTGTCGCGGCGATCGCGGGCTGGCTGATCTCGCGGATCATCAAGGAAGCCGCGGACACCGAAGGTGGTGACTTCCGGCATTTCTACTGGGCTGCGGAAGCCATGCGGCAGGGCAGGGACGTGTATGACTCGGGCACGCTCGGGTACATTTACCCGCCTTTCTTCGCGTGGGCGATCCAGCCGTTGGTCTCCCTGGGCCGTGTTGGCGCCGCGCAGGCGTGGGGCGGGATCAACCTCATCCTGCTCGCTGTCTCGCTGGTTCTCGCGTTCCGCATCGTCTCAGAGCGTCTAAGGGGGCCTCGCGACGCGATCACATGGTCGTTTATTCTGCTCGCAGGTGCGCTGCTCTCGATCGACCAGATCCGTCAGGAGTTCAAGCAGGGACAGACGGACACGATCGTGCTGGCGTCCTTCACGCTGGCGCTGTATCTCCTTGGCAGATTCCCGCTGGTGGCCGGCATGGTGCTTGGGTTTGCGGCGCAAGTGAAGCACCAGGCGGTGCTGCCGGTCCTGTACCTGCTCGTGCGGGGTCGCGTAAAACCGATGTTTGGCTTCGTAGTTGCGATGCCTCTGATCGCGACGCTCCCGATGACCACGATGGGCAAAGACGCGTGGTGGGACGCGATGCAGAGATCGTACGGCTACGTGGGATCGGTTTCAGCGGTCGCGGAGACAGATGCCGAGACTGCGCTTCACCCGATCACATGGGAGAAATCTGTCTCGATCCCGTCTGCGATAGCAAGAGCCATCGAGACACAAGACGGTGTGCCGTCGATGTTGCTCATGGGCTTGGTGGGCGTGACCGCGGCTTCGGTCTTTGGTATTACATGGTTGATCTTCAAACGATTCGGTGTGCCGATGTTTGTCGGTCGGTGGGGGCCCAGAGAGGAGAAGTCAAAGCCCGGTATCGCGATGATCGAGTGGGCGGGGCTGTTTATCGCGCTTCTTGCATTTAGTCCTCAGGCGATGAACAGGCACGGGTTTATACTTGTGTTCGTTCATGTGCTGATCGCGTACCTCATCTTTGTCCCTAAGAGCGGCATCAATCGATGGCCCCTGATTATCGGGACGCTTGCATATCAGATTGCTCAGGTCATCCCCGCTGAAGATAAGGGGATGCTGACCGAGTCATTCGGATGGTGGATGCACGTGGGCGGGGAAAGCTGGTGCATGCTGCTGATGTGGTTCGGGCTCGTGTGGACAGGCCTCGACGCGGTCCGAAAGGGATACCCGAGATTCGTTGTTGAAAAGCTCGAACTCAGCTCGTGACAGAGACCGCGGGCTTTGCTTCGACGTATGCGTCTGGCTTGCGGCTCTCGGCGAGAGTCTGGCGGAGCCTGCTCGTGTCGATTGAGGCTAGGTTCTTCTTGAGACGCATGCACTCGCGGAGCATCTTCAGACCATCGCTTACGGCGTTGACCTGGCCGCCGTCAACGTGGCGCCACTTGATCCCGCGTTCTTCGATGTTGCGCCCGGCTCGCTTTGC
>WUAK01000183.1 GCA_009827205.1 Phycisphaeraceae bacterium
CGCTCTTCCGATCTGGGCGCGGGGGCGTGCCCTTCGTGCTCGGCCCGCTCAACGGCGGCCTGAAGTGGCCCGATGATTTCAAGGCGGAGCTGGCCCGCGAGCGAGAGTGGCTGACGTACGTGCGCAACGCGTACAGGCATCTGCCCTACCTCAAGCGGACGTACCGTGAGAGTTCGTGCATCCTCGCCGGGTTCAAGCACACGAGAGAAGACCTGCCCAAGTCTTGCCACGACCGCGTCGTTCTGCTGCCCGAGGTGGGCGTGGACCCGACGGTGTTCAAGGAACGCATCCCCACGGACTCGGAGCGGCTGACGTTCGTGTTCGTTGGCAGGCTCGTGCCCTACAAGTGCGCCGATGTCGCGATCCGCGCGTTCGCAGAGAGCGATGAGCTCCGCAAGCACAAGCTCATGATGATCGGTGACGGGCCTGACCGCCCGATGCTCGAGGCGCTCATCAAAGAGCACAACCTTGAAGGCTGTGTCGAGCTCTCGGGCTGGGTCGATCAGGCTGAGGTGGGGAACCTGCTCCGCAGCGCGGACGTGTTTGTGTTCCCGTCGATCCGTGAGCTCGGCGCGGGCGTCGTCGTCGAGGCGATGGCTGCGGGCTTGCCCAGCGTCGTCGTCGACTACGGCGGGCCCGGCGGGCTAATCACAGACGAGTGCGGCCGGAAGGTCAGCCTTGGCTCCAAAGAACACATCGCAAGCGCGATGCGCGTGCATCTGGAAGAGCTTGAGCGAGACAAGGATCTCCGCGAGAAGCTTGGAGCCGCCGCGAGGCAGCGTGTCGAGGACCATCTCACCTGGCATGCCAAGGCGATGCAGACGCTCGAAATCTACAAATGGGTTACGGGCGAGCGGGCGGACAAGCCCGAATTCGCGGTGCAGTGATCGGTTTAGCTCTCGTCCTTCGAGATCTCGATCTCTTCGATCGTCGTTCGACGCAGCGTGACCTTGCCGTCCTCGGTCTGGCGTTCTTCGGTCTCGGTTGTTCTTTTGACCTCGTGCTTCTCGGATGAGTTTGCGGGGGTCTTGATGGCCCGCCAGATCTCGCCGGTGAACCGGCCGATGTTGCGCACGATGCTGTCGTTCTTCTCAGCCAAGGATCTGCTCAGTGTGACGAGTGCTTGGGCGCATCGTCGATGTGGCTGGCGACCTCGCCCGGCTTGACGAATTCGTGGAGCTTCTCATCGACGAGCATCGCCGGAGCGCCGCCGCATGCTCCGAGGCATTCGAGTTCGATGAGCGTGTACTTGCCGTCCTCGGTGGTTTCACCGACATCGATGCCCAGCTTGTCCTTGCAGGCCTGCGTGACTTCGCCCTGGCCGCAGAACTCGCACGCGATGGATCTGCAGACCGCGACGACGTGCTCGCCCTTGGGGTTTGTCCAGTACTCCTCGTAGAAGGTCACGGTGTCGATGACATCGCTCGGCGGGACCTGGAGGAAATCGGCGATCTCGTGCATCGCCTGTGGGGGGATCCAGCCGTAGGTGTGCTGGATCTCGTGGAGCGCGGGCAGGAGGGCACCGAGCGTGGTCTCGTAGCGTGGGAGTATCTCGTCGCCGAGGTGCTTGCGCATCTCGTCGGTGAGGTAGGGCTCGTCGCGGCGTTCGATAGTGGCGCCGGCGCTGTTCTTGGTGATCCAGGCCATGTGATGCTCCAGGGCGCATGCGGCGCCGTCGGTCAGATGCTAGCGGCCCTGACTGTCGCCCGTCATCCGGGCCTCGATCGGGTGTTTGCCTGGGCTGAAGAGCTTCCCGTCGAGCGCCGGGTGCCCGACGAGTGGTCCGTCGAACATGTACCTGCAGAGGCTGCCCCCGCTCATGTCCGCGGGCGTCTCCTTCACGAGCCCTTCGCCCTCAGGGAGCTTCTCCTTAAAGCTGCCCCAGCTGACAACGTGTACGGGCTTGCCCTCCGGATCGGAGAGCAGGACCCAGTCACCCTTGTTCGAGAACCCGGCGAAGTTGCCCGAGAGTTCCATGACGAATGTCCAGGCGTCGAAACGCTCGGCTTTCTCATCAGCCGGCGCCGACTGCGTGCCGAGGTCCTGGGTGAACGCGCCCCCGCCGTTGAAGACGACCACGACATCGCCCGGCTCAAGCGTGAGGCTCGGGAACGTGAACTCAACGGCGCCCTGCCCGCCAGCGTTCCGGTCGCTGATGGTGTAGCCGCCGATCTCGATTGGTTCGTCGTGCGGGTTCATAAGCTCGACGAACTCGTCGGTGCTCGCGTCTCGTGTGCCGTCACCGTTGGCGTCGCCGTCGTCGCCCTTGGGGACGACCGCGAGGACCTCGGTGATCAGCGGGTGGGGGAACTCAACCAACGGGATCGATTCGTCCTGCTCGGGTTGAACGGCGATGAGAGCCGCGGTGAGTGCGAGAGTCAGCATGGCAAGCCTTTCGATTCTCGTTAGTTCGGATCGGTTTCGATGACCCGCCAATCCACGCCCGGGATGCCCCGGTCGAGGAAGACGCCGATGACATGCGCGGTGGTCTCGCCGCTCTTGATACCAAGCGCCGCCCGTGGTGATGAGATGCCCAAGGGTGTCGCCTCAAGCCTCGCACGGTTCGCTGGCGCGTTGATCGGTCCGAGCCTAGTTGCATCACCCGGCGCAAGGCGTTCCTGCAGGAGCACCTGCTTGGAGCCGTACCACTTCGTGTAGGTCAGCTGTACGTTGACGGGGTGAGAGGATTGGTTCGCGACGCTGGCCTCAAACGTCCCGCTGCAACCCGTGAGGACAGCGGCAAAGACGATCAAGAATGCGCTGACAGCCAGTCTGGACATGGTGGTTAGTCTCACAGATCAATCGATCATGGGCAAGTACGAATCTGAGTTTCTGGAGTTGTTACTGGTCGCGACGGACGGTGATCGTGAGAGAAGTCCCGCCGTATTCATCGGCGGCGACATCGACGAACGACTTGCCGGGATCGAGCCTCCGGCGTTCGCTGAACCCGCCCGCGCCCGCAGCCGGCATGACCGTGATCCGCACACGATCGGTAAACGGCGCTTCGACGGGTCCCATCGTGCGGTACTCGCCCGGGCCCAGCACAGACTTGGTCAGGACCTTCTGCCCAGACCCGAGGCTCTCGAGTTCGAGCGTCGCGACGAGCGTCGAGCGGGTCGAGTTTGTGAGATCGACCGTGTACTTCTGGCTGCACCCGCCCAGCAGGAATACAAACCCGATCACCAACGCGGACACCATCGGCAGACCTTGGATCTTCATACCCAATCGTAGCGGCGCGTCTGTGCGCGAGGTTAGAACGTGACCTCGACCCCGACCTTGACCATCGGACCAAGATCGACGCTGATGTCGTTTGGGATGGGCTGTGTGTCTTCGAAGTCGATCGTGGTGTACTCAATTCCCGCGAACACACGCCAGTCCGAGGCAGAGCCAATGTCAGACAGTCGCAGCAACGCGACGGCGTCGATCGTCCAGATCTCGGCTGTGCTGTCGAAGGGAAGGCCGGCTCGCCCGCTGAGTTTCAACGAGAGCGGGGTGCCTGTATCCCAGACCGCTTCGCCCCCGACTTGGAAGCCGGGTTTGATGTAGGCCCGCTGGATGCTCGAGCCGTTCGAGCCCTCGAGCCTGTACAGAAAGTCGAAGAGCACGACGTGAGCGCTCGGGACAAGAGTGAGCTTGTGATCAGATTCTTCGCTCTCGATCTTGAACTCGTACCCGTAGCCGAACGCGTACCAGTCGAGTTTGACCTCCGACTCGACATCCAGCCCGCTCGGAAAGAGCACGTTGTGCGTGATGAGATCTGATGTGAGCGTGTCGTCGCCGTCGAGCCGGAGCAGGGTCGCAAACGTGCTGAACCGGTGCGGCCCCGAGGTGAACAGCACATCCGCCTCCGCGGCGGTGACAGTCGTGATCCCGATCTCGTCGAGCGTTGGTCGGCCAGGGCTTGTCGTGCCCGGGTCGCCGCCCTTGGGTGTCACGAGCCGACCGTCGGCGTCGCCGTGCAGCACAGAAAGGCTCACGGTGGTCTTCATGTCACTGAAGAAGCTCAGCCCGCTTGATTTATTGTCAACGAGCTCTTCGTGGGCTGATTCCTGTGAAGCCGCCGCTGAGGTTGTCAGCGCAGCTGCGATGAGGCCGTACACCCATGTTCGTCGCTGACACTGTGTGAAGATGTTGTGTGTCATCATGTTCAGGCGAGCTCTCGGCAGCGAATTGGTGTGGTTCGAACGTAGGCTGACTGTTGTATGTGTACCATGGATCTCGCGTGGACGCATCGTAGGGAGATGTCGCTTGGCAGTAACAAACGGACCGAATCGCGTGCTGTTCCTCTGCACCGGCAACTCGTGCCGAAGCCAGATGGCTGAGGGCTGGGCAAGGCACTTGCACCCGGGTTCGATCGACGCGTGCAGCGCGGGTACAAACCCTCACGGCCTCAACCCTCTCGCGGTCAATGCCATGGCAGAGGCGGGCGTCGATATTTCCAGCCACACCTCCAAGACAGTCGAGGATTGCAAGCCAGAGACCCTCGACCTCGTCGTCACGGTCTGCGGCCACGCGAACGAGACCTGTCCCGTCTTCCCTGGCAAGACCAGGGTTGTCCATCAGGGCTTTGATGATCCGCCCAAGCTCGCCGAGCACGCCACAAGCGAGGAAGAGGCGATGGCCCACTACCGGCGGGTCCGGGACGAGATCCGCCAGTACATCGCTGACAGCCTTCCAACCTCTCTCTGAGCCCCTCTAGAGAAATTCGTGCCAAGGCTTGCTCTAGTTGATTGCCGATTGTATAGTTGCATTATGACGTCAGCATGCAAACATATCTCAACCCCAAAAAAGGCCTCCAGGAAGCGTGCAGACATGGACCGGCTCCTCGATCCGGAGCTCTTCCGGCTGCTCTCGGAGCCGACCCGGGTCAAGCTGCTCTCATGCCTGATCAAGTGCGGCAGGCCCTGCTCGGTGACCGAGATCGCCGAGTGCTGCTCGATCGACTTCTCGGTCGTCTCCAGGCACCTGTCGTCCATGGCCAAGCTCGGCGTCCTCGATGCAACCAAAGAGGGGCGAACCGTGTGGTACGAGGCAAGAACGAGCGAGATCGCTGAGCGGTTTCGTGCAATCGCTGATTCAATTGACCAGTGGAAATCTCAGTCGTGCTGCAATGGTGCCGGCAGAGTTTGTGAGTAAGGAGTTCAAGGATGGCTGAGCACAGAGTCGAATCGATCAATAAGGAAGCAGATCCCTGCTGCAGCCCGGGCTGCTGCGAAGAGACAGAATCTGCTTCAGCAACCGATGTGCACGACAAGGTGCGCGAGGGTTACGCCGAAATCGCGCGATCTGGCCAGTGGTCGGGCGTGAGCGCTGAGCCTCAGGACGCGTCGTGCTGCGGCGGGGGCGGCTGCTGCGGCCCGACAACACTGACCGCCTACGATGTCGCGCGTGCGGTGGGCTACGCCGAGTCGGATCTCACAGTCCTCCCCGGTGGCGCGAACATGGGGCTCTCCTGTGGCAACCCGAACGCGCTGGCCGCGCTCCATGAAGGCGAGACCGTAATTGATCTTGGTTCAGGCGGGGGGTTCGACTGCTTTATCGCAGGGCCCAAGGTCGGCGCGAGCGGCAGTGTCATCGGTGTCGACATGACGCCCGAGATGCTCAGCAAGGCTCGTGGGAATGTCGCAAGCTACCAGCAGCGCTCCGGGCTCAGCAACGTCGAGTTCAGGCTGGGTGAGATCGAGAACATCCCCGTGCCCGACGCGAGCGCGGATGTCGTGATCTCCAACTGCGTGATCAACCTCTCGCCCGACAAGGACCGCGTGTGGCGCGAGGTTGCACGCGTGCTCAAACCGGGCGGCAGGGTTGCAATCT
>WUAK01000184.1 GCA_009827205.1 Phycisphaeraceae bacterium
TCTTCAGAGACCACGTGCACAGGACCTGGCTCCGCAACGCGTGCGCGACCACCAAGTGTCACGGCGGGACCGAGGCGGGACGGTTCAGACTCATCAGGACGACCACGAACACCCCGCCGGTCTACTACACCAACTTGTGGATCCTGGAGAATTATCGGACAGAAGAGGGCCTGCCCCTGCTCAACTTCCAGGATCCAGCCGAGAGCATTTTGCTCAAAATGGCCCTTCCCAGGACCGAGTCGAGCACCCCCCACCCCGACGTATTGGGCTGGCGGTTCGTGTTCCGCTCCCCAGAAGACCGGAACTACCGCCGGACCGTGGATTGGATCGAATCCATGTGGACGCCCCGTCCGGACTATGACATCGACTATGATCCCCCGACCGCCATGGAGCCAGAGGCCGAGGCGGACCGAGGAAGCCGTTGATCCGCACCAGCGCAGGCAACGAGCCAGCACGCTGCCAGGGACCGGCACACGACACGACACGCACCTGACCCGCCCGGAGAGCGCCCATGTCTCGCACCATCTCTCATGCCCGCAACGCCAGGGCTCGCATCTCGGCCGTCATCCTGCTCGCAGGTCTAGCTGTCATGCCTGGCTGTCTCGAAGAGGACGAGGTCTCACCCGCTCTGAAGGAAGCCTCAAGCATCCTCGAAGCACTCGGCGCACCGGGCTCGGGCGTGCCGGGCGACGAGTTCCGCGAGCGTGAGTACCGCGAAGCGATCAACATCCTGAGGCCAATCGCCAGCTCTGGTAGTGACGTCCAGAACGCAGCCGCGGCTCTGATGATGTCCCGCGCCGAGTTCGGACTCGCCGAGCCCAAGCTCAAGGTTGTCACGGATATAGACGCTCAGCTTTACGCACTGGTTTCAGCGCTCAGAGCCGAATACACGGAGTGGTCGTCGCTCAACAGTCTCGCTGAGACCGCCGAGTCATTCGACCCCGCTCCGGAGCAGGCGGATATCAACACAAAGATTCAGGAACGCGAGCGGGCGATCGCCGAGGCTCAACAGAACGCCGCGGCCGTCAAAGCGCGCGTCGCCGAGCTCGAAGCCCAAGCGAACGAAGCCTCGGATCAGGCGGCCGCCCTGCGTGTCCGCGAGCAGGAAGTTCGCAATCAGACCGCGACCCTCTCGGCTCGAGATGCTCTGCCATTCCACGAGGAAGCCGCGTCGCTCAGGCGCGAAGCAGACGCGTTCGAGGTTACAGCCGAGACACTTCAATCTCAGGCCGAGACGATCCGTCCCGAGATCATCGATCAGGACCTCGAAGTTGAGCGGCTGACTCAGCAGCGAGATCTGCTGGTCGCTAGCGCCCAGGAAGTCGCGGCCAAGGCCGTTGAGGGCCGCGACGAGGCAGCCGATCTCCGTGAGCAGGCAACGCAGACCGCGACACGGATCAACGACTTGGTCCAGCAGCTCGAATCGATGCGCACAGGCGAAGCGCAGACCGCGATCGACGAGGCGAAGGCCTCGCTCGAAGCGGCCGGAAGCTCCGCCGGCCGGGCTCGCTCAGCCGACCGCTCTGGTGCCCAGCTGGCAACCGGTGAAATCCAGCAAGCGATGGGCACGACACTGGCCGCCCACGCCGCGACGCTGCGTCACGCCGCGACCGTGCTGAACCAGATCGCTAACGCTCGTGCCCCGCTGCCCTCTCAGACCACCATCGCAAGTGTGGAGAGCTCGTTCGCCGGCGCTGCAGATGCCATGCAGTCGGAAGCGCTCGAGGCGTTCATCGCAGCACGCGACGCGTTCGATGGCTCTTCCGTGAAAGGCGAGGCCTCGGACCGCATCGACACGGTCAAGGCCGAGATCGCACAGACCATCGAGTCGCTCGGCGGCCCGAGCGCCGAGCCAGAGCTGGAATCACCCGCCGAGTTCGATGAGCCTGCGGCTGAAGATGCCGGCGACGAAGCTGATACAGAGGACGGCGGCGAGTAAACGCCCGGGAGGCGATCTCAATGACCGACAGAAACCCCGCCGAGGGGCCCGAGCTTGCCGAGGTGCAGATGCACCTGCATCGGCAGGACGAGCCCGCGACGGGCGTCGTGGTTCGAAACGAGATCTGCACCAACCCCAAAGCCGCGGGAATCGTTCGGCACATCGAGTTTGATATCAGCGGTTCCAAGATGGCCGGGAACTTTGTCCCGGGTCAGTCATTCGGGGTGCTCCCACCGGGCACAGACGAGCGCGGGCGCCCCCACGCGCAGAGGCTCTACTCCATCGCCTGCTCTTCTAGAGGCGAAGACGGCAAAGGCAACGTCGTCTCCACGACGGTCAAGCGTGTCGTCGAGGAACACTGGGACACAAACGAGCTTTTTCTGGGTGTCGCGAGCAACTACCTCTGCGACCTGAAAGAGGGCGAGACTGCGCAGCTCCTCGGACCCGCCGGCAAGCGGTTCGTCCTGCCCAAACAGCACGCCGAGCACGACTACGTCTTCTTCGCTACAGGTACCGGCATCGCGCCCTTCCGAGGGATGCTCTTAGAGCTCTACTCCAACTCCGCACCAAGGTCGGCGACCCTCATCATGGGCTCGCCCTACACAACAGACCTGATCTACCACGACCAGTTCAACGCTCTTGAGCAAGAGCAGGACACCTTCACATACCTGACCGCGATCAGCAGAGAGCGGGAGGCCGGCGCGACCAAAGGGCTCTACGTCCAGGACAGGCTCGAGACACACCGTGACCGCCTCACGGATCTACTGAGCAAACCGACGACTCTCGTCTACATCTGCGGCATCCTGGGAATGGAGATGGGCATCTTCCAGCAGATGGCAAGGCTGCTGCCCGCCGATGTGCTCGAACAGTACCTGCGGGTGGACGACGAGGTCGCCGGTGATATCGACGGCTGGACCCGGAAGATGCTGCACCGCAAGCTCAAACCCACTCGCCGGGTATTCCTCGAGGTGTATTAGCGAACCGGCTGCGGCCCGGCCCGGTCCCCCCTATAGTGTGCAACCCCCCCGGAGGGGACACTTACCCGCTAGAGACCGCCTTGAAGGCGAAGGACGATTGCCCATGACCCGCCCGACGCGACCCATCAGTATCGCGGCTCTTGTGCTCACCAGCCTCTGCATGAGCGCACAAGCCCAGCCCGTCGAAAATCGGGACCTTGAGCGACTCACCTCAGAGAGCTTCGAGGACATCAAGGTGGCGCGTTCCGACATCATCGCCGCCATCGACGACCCCAACATGGCAACCAGCGAACGGCTGGAAGCCTCTTCTCAACTCATCGAACCCCTGACCGGCATGATCGGCTCCGAAGACGAACTCAAAATCGTCAACGCGCTCATGATCGCTGGCAACATTGTCACACCCGAAGCCGTCGCACTGATCGAATCGTCCTACCAGGATTCGAACCCGGGTGTCAGGTACGCGGCGCTCAAGGCCCTGCGTTCAACTCTCGAGATTCTCGGCAACCAGCGCACTCCTTCCATCGACACACGAGAGATCAACCGCCAGATCGAGACCGTCGCAGACATGCTGCGCAACGACACAGACACGTTTGTCTCCGAGGGCGCCGCGAGGGCACTCATCGCCGGGGCGAAGATGCGTGACAGCAGGCTCTCTGCTTCTGCTGAACTCGCATTCGGTGAACTCGCTGCCGCGACTTCTAAGCGACTGGCAGGCATCGATTCCATCCAAGAAGACAAGCAGATCGGCGTCGTTCGCATCGCGATGATGTCCAACTTCGAGCTCGGTCGCATTTTGCAGTCGGGTCCCAACAAGCCGGGCCGCGACGCGATCCGCTCCGCTGCGGGTCTTGCGGGCGATTCTCTCGCGCACGCCTACAGCGAGTTCGAGGCCGCGGATAGGAAAATCGCCTCGATCTCCGAAGACGACGCCGAGATGCTCGCGCAGCTGGTCGGTGCCTCGGAAAACCTCGTCTACTCGGCCCAGACCGCGCTGGGTCAGGACCCGACCCGCGCCGCCCTCCGGGGAGCGTTCGAATCGGGCAGCGACCGCGACTTCAACCGAGCCATCCTGACGCTGATCGGCGGATCGGGCGTGCTCGTGCAGGCCCCGTTCTCGCTCGAAACGGACCGCTTCGTCACCTCGGGCGGCTGATGACGCGCCGCACCCCGGCGGCGGTATCCTGTATCCATGCTCAAGCTGATCGCGCCCTTCGTGATTCTGTTCGCCGCAATCTTCGCGGTGATCGCGTCTGACAAGCCAGACCCCCCGGCCGATTTCACGTTCATCAACCGAGGCGATGTCACCACGCTCGACCCGCAGCGGATGAGCTGGATGCAAGACCTCCGTGTTGCGCGCCTGCTCTTCGAGCCGCTCGTCAGACTCGATGTCATGACGCGTGACTACGAGATTGTGCCGGGCGTCGCCGAACGCTGGGAGGTCAGCGAGGACTTCAAGGAGTACACGTTCCACCTCCGCGAAGACGCCAAATGGTCCAACGGCGAACCCGTGACAGCACAACAATTCGTCTACGCCTGGCGCCGGGCGCTGCTGCCCGAGACTGCAGCGGACTACACGGCTCTCTTCCAGAACATCGAGGGCGCAACCGAGTTCTTCGCATGGCGCAGCGAGCAGACCAGGCAGTACGCCGTCCGCGCGCGCGACATGTCCACCGACGAGAAACTCGTCGCGTCTCAAGAGCTCTGGGAAGAAGCGCTCGCGTACTTCGACGAGAACGTCGCGCTCAAGGCCATCGACGATCGCACGCTCACGATGAAGCTCGAGGCATCGACGCCCTACTGGCTCGATCTCTGCGCGTTTATCGTGTTCGCACCGGTCTACGAGCCGCTGGTCAGCCAGTACGAACAGATCGACCCTGACACGGGCATGGTCAAACTCCGCCTCGGATGGACTAAGCCCCCGCTGCTCGTGGGCAACGGCCCCTTCGTGCTCGAGAACTGGCGCTTCAAGCGGAGCCTGTTCCTCCGCGCCAACCCGGAGTGGTGGGCCAAGGACACGCTCGACATCGACACCATCGCGATCCCGTCCGTCGAGGACGCCAACTCGCAGGTGCTCGCGTTCGAGTCGGGCTCGGTCCAGTGGATCAGCGACGTGAACGCCGACTACCGGATCCAGATGCTCGCCGACAAGCAAGCGTTCTACGACGAGAATAGAGAGGAGTACGAGCGTCTCAAGGCAGATGGCCTCGACGCGTTCGCGATCGACGCGGCCCTGCCCGACGACCCTCGCAAGAACATCCACGCCCTGGCCGCGTTCGGGACGTACTGGTACAACTTCAACTGCCTGCCGACACTCGCCGACGGCCGAGAGAACCCGTTCCACGACGCCCGCGTGCGGCGCGCGTTCGCGATGTGCATCGACAAGCAGCGCATCTGCGACGATGTCATGCGTATCGGCAACCCCGTCGCTAGGAACATGTTCCCGCCCGGCGCGATCGCCGGGTACGAATCACCCGCGGGGCTCAAGTGCATCTCGGACGCGACGAACGAAGCCGAGAAACAGGCCATCATCGACGAGGCCAAGACGCTGCTCGCAGAAGCCGGCTACCCCGACCCCGCCGCGATGCCCCGCATCGAACTCCTGTTCAACACCGACGGCGGCCACGGCATCATCGCCCAGCAGCTCGCCAAAGACTGGGAGGAGTTTCTCGGTGTCCGCACATTCCTCGCGCAGAAAGAGATCAAGGTCTACAAGGACGATCTCAAGAGGCACAACTTCATGACCGGTCGCGCAGGCTGGTTCGCCGACTATGCTGACCCGACCACCTTCCTGGACCTCAACCGCACAGGCGACGGCAACAACGACCGCGCTTACTCAAGCG
>WUAK01000185.1 GCA_009827205.1 Phycisphaeraceae bacterium
AAGGTCGAGCTCTGGTGGATCGAGGAGATCGCGCCGGAGTCTGGCCAACAGCCTCGCATGCTCGCGGTCAACGAAGCCGAGTTCAAGATGCTCTTTCCGGGTCAAGTGCCTCCGCGAGGATCGCCCGCGATCGTCGGCGCATCAGCCGCGGGGCTCTCAGGATTAGTCCCTGACTCTGAGAGCAACAGCGTGGAATCTCCCGCCGACGACACCGAGTTTCGTCCTGCGACTCCTGCTTTGCGCGATTTGTCTCCCCAGCTTTCTGGAGAGACCTCGGCCGCATCGTCACAGGATCTCGACATGCTCGCGTCGATCTCAGAGCGTCCGGTACTCACGAGCGATGACGCCGGGAAGTGGCGCGTCGTCCGCTACCTGACCAACGGCAGCGGCCCGATCGTCATGAGCAAAGACGAGATGCTGACCTACAAATTTGCGACCCGCAGCATCAACGATGAAGAAGACCTCAAGGCGTACTTTGGCGCTAAAGAGGTGATCAGGATCAACACCACTGTCTCTGAGCGCATCGTCAAAGTACTGTCGAACATGTGGGTCCGGATGATCCTCATTGCAGTCTTCCTGCTCGCGCTGTTCATCGAGATGGTGAGCCCTGGGCTCATTGTGCCGAGCGTCGTGGCGTGTGTCGCGTTGCTGTTGGTCATGGCTCCGGCCTGGATGCTCGGTCTCGCAGGCTGGTGGGAGTTGATCGCCATCGTCTCGGGGATCATGCTCATCCTGATCGAGATCTTCATCGTGCCAGGCTTTGGTGTGTTTGGGATCTCTGGACTGATCCTGCTCTTCGGGGGCCTGGTGATGGCTTTCGTCAGCGCGAGCAGCGGCGTGTTTCCGAGCACACCCACGGGCCAGACCGATCTGTCACGAGCCGTGGTTATGGTCGCTCTTGCGATGGCAACCGCCGGTGGCGGGATGTTTGTCGTCATGAAATACTTCGGATCGCTGCCCGTGCTCAACAGGCTCACGCTGCGCCCAGACCAGGTCGAGAGCAACACCGGAATCGGGCTCGTAGAAGCGATGGGTGAGTCAACAGACCTTGCGCTTCTGGTTGGCTCGTCTGGTGTGACCGCTACACCCTTGCGACCATCAGGCAAAGTTGACATTGAGGGGGCTCTGTATGACGCACTCTCAGGATCGGGTTTCGTTGATCCAAAAACACCAGTGCGTATCACCCGTGTGACAAACTGGCAGGTTGTGGTCGAGCCGATAAGCGATGACAATGCGGACACCCCAGAGAGGGATGAAACCTGATGGATCCGATGCTTGTCTGGGGACTTGGGCTGCTCGCTCTCGCGGTGTTCCTGCTTGTTCTCGAGGTGATCGTTCCCTCGGGTGGTGTGATCGCTCTTGTCAGCGGTGTTGTCGGGATCGCCGGTGTCGTCTGCCTGTTCATGATGAAAGAAGGCGGCACACTCTGGGGCATTTCGGGCACACTCATGCTTCTGATTGTCTTCCCGAGCACTTTCGCGGTCTGGGTCAAGGTGATGCCGAACACATCGGTAGGCCGCAAGATGATGGGGATTCCTGATGAGCGCGAGGAGCAGAGAGAGCATGAACTCGAGCGGGCTGAGCACGATGAACTCATGGCGCTGATCGGCACAGAGGGTGTCGCTCGGTCACCGCTTCGCCCAGTCGGTTCAATCGAGATCGAGGGCCAGACGTACCAGGCATTGGCTGAGGGTGTCGCCATCGAACGAGGCCAACGCATCAGGGTCACGCAGGTCGTCAACGCTCAGATCAAGGTGAGACCTGCCTAGCCGACCACGAATGGGTGCTCCGAGTCGCGTATACTCTCGCAGATTCAAAGCAGATTACTTTGTCATGAAAGAAAGCGACCTCATGCGTACGCCCCGACTACTCACTGCCACGGTTCTCGGAATTTCGCCAGCTACTCACACACTCGCACAAGCAGGCGCCGGTGGTGGCGGGATGCCCATGTGGGGCTGGGTCGTCATCGGCATCGCGGCGTTGTTCCTGCTGATCATCCTGATCGTTCTTGGGAATTACATCCAGCTCTACATCCAGGCTCTGACATCGAACGCGAGCGTCTCGATTCTGGACATCATCCGGATGCGATTCCGGAAAATTGATCCTCGGGTGATCGTGCTCAATCGGATCCGCGCCGTTCAGGCGGGTCTCGACGTCAACACACCTCAGCTCGAAGAGCACCTGCTTTCAGGCGGTCGAGTCAAGAATGTCGTTAGCGCGCTCATCGCCGCCAAGAAGGCCCGGATCGATCTCGACTGGAACACCGCCTGTGCGATCGACCTTGCTGGCCGCGACATCTTCGACGCGGTGAACACGAGCGTGAACCCGAAGGTCATCGACTGCCCGAACCCGACGCTCGGTCGCGCCACGATCGACGCGGTGGCGAAAGACGGCATCCAGCTCAAAGCCCGTGCACGTGTGACCGTGCGTACGAACCTCTCGCAGCTCGTCGGTGGTGCAACGGAGGAAACGGTCGTCGCGCGTGTCGGCGAGGGCATGGTTTCTTCGATCGGTTCTGCCGAATCACACAAGGCCGTGCTCGAGAACCCCGACGCGATCTCTAAGAAGGTGATGGAGCGAGGGCTTGACTCGGGTACGGCGTATGAGATCCTGTCCATCGATATCGCCGACGTCGATGTCGGCGACAATATCGGCGCGAAGCTTCAAGAAGACCAGGCCGAGGCGGACAAGAAAGTCGCCCAGGCTCTCGCCGAGAAGCGGCGCGCGATGGCTATCGCCCAGGAGCAAGAGAACAAAGCGGAGATCGAGAAGAACCGCGCGTTCGTCGTGCTCGCGGAAGCCGAGGTTCCCAAAGCGATGGCCGAGGCGTTCCGCAGTGGGAATCTTGGGATCATGGACTACCAACGCCTCCGCAATATCGAGGCCGACACATCGATGCGCAAGGCAATCTCTGGGCACGACCAGAAGGACGGCCAGAACGATAAGAATCTGGGCTAATCCGCAACCGGATTAGTCGCGCCAGGCGTCGGTAACGATGCCGTCTTTGATCTCAACGTACGTCCCGCCCGCGGACTCTTCTGAGCTTGAGCCACCGATGACGAGGAGGACAGAGCCCTTGCTTCGTTCGGTCCTCTCGTACTCGTACGCCCAGAGTTCGCCACCCTCGACTTGTGAGCGTCGAGTGGGCTGACCCAGCGCCGCGAGGACCCACGATTCGGTCGTCTCACCGATCTTGATCCGCTTGTAGGTGCCGGAGCCGACGTAGTCGCCCGACAATGAGGAATGGGAGCTGCCGCTGATGCAGCCCGCGGCGGGCAGGAGCATTGCGGCGGTCAGGGCGGCGGTCAGGGCGGCGGCGAGAAGCTTGGTTTTCATCTGGTTTCCCCGTACTGGTTAGCGTTTACTACAGGCGTACGGAGCGTCATACGGAAACCGCTGTACCGCGTTTCACGGTTTTTCGATGGCTTCCAACAAAAGTTGTGTAAGCCGGAGTCTGCGGTAGATTTCGTTGGTCACGATCGAGGGCGGGCCCTCGACAGCTGCGACATTTGGGTCGCTCTCTTCAGGGGTTTCAGCATTCTGTGCCTGGTCAACTCGCTGCTGATTGGGCCTGAATCCGGCAGGGCGGTTCGGGACTCGGTTCGAGACACGCCGATCGATTCTGCCCGAAGCGGCTGTCGTCTCGATGGTCGGCTCGCTCCTCGCGGTAAGCCCCTGGGTACCGATCCTGAAGCGGGTGTTTGGCGGGATGAACGCCTTGTCGGTGCCCGCGAGATAGTCGGATCGATCGAAAATAGCGACGAGACCGTTGTCGATGCGAACGAAGGCTTTCTCCCCCGTGGGCGTCGTTATCTCGTAGACCTGTTCAAACCCTGTCGGTCTGCGCAGATCGATGGGCTCGAGTCGGTTCGGCGAGGCCAGCGGGGATACATCCTCGAAGCCCTCTTCGACGGGTCTCAGCTCCGGCTGCTGGCTCGGAACGATCAGCAACAAAACTGTTATGAGTGCGGCGTGAGTCAACTTTGCTGCCCTGCCCCTTAGAACAAGATCTGGATCTGCGTCTCGATGTACGCCCCGGCTGAACTCGGGAGGTCGTCAATTTCCTTGCCCGCGGCCCTCCAGCGGTACACACAGTCGAGTATCGGCTCATCAATGGTCGGAGCGCCCGACTCGGTGCCAGGCTTGATGGATGCGTTGAGGACCGAGCCGTCCTTACCGAAGCGGATGATCGCGGTCACGCTGCCGTTGCGTGCTCGGAGTTCGTGCATCTTCGTGGTAGCGTCAAACTGCGGCCTGAAAGTCTGGATGCGCAGCCCTTCTCTTGCGAGCACCTTGCCCAGATTGCTCGTCCTCACCTGCACGGGCGAGGTTGCGTCTGACTCCCGGTCGTCCTGGATCGCCTCTTTCACCGGCTCGGCTGGCTGCGGTGCTGGCTTTGTTTCTTGTTGCTCTTGTTGTTGCTTGGCTTGCTCTGCCTGCTCGGCGTTCTTCTTCGTGTCTTCGAGCTTGGCCGCGAGCTCTGCGATTGAGTTCAATCTGTCGAGCACCGACTCACTCAGCGTTTGCGCGGACTCAGAGAGCTGCTGCTGGACCTCTCTGGTCGCCTGCACGCTCGCTTGGATCGCTTCGACAGAAAGCTGGGGCTGGAGTGTCTCAGCTTTGACAGCCGCGTGAGGAGTCTCTTCGTTGAACCCGATCCACGCGATCGAGACTGGCTCGCCGCTGTCGATGCCTAGTCTGGTTTTGGGTTTATCTTCTGGAACCGATTGCTGAAGGAAAATGGCAGCCAGCGCCGAGCCGGGCGAGGCGAGCATCAAGATCATTGCTGCGTGGCACACACAGCTCACGAGCAGGCAAATACCGAGTGTGCGCCGGGATGACCGAACACCATCCATGCGTAAACGGTAGCATGAGAATGGGCGCGATTCACGGAGAAGCGACGGATGGCTGGTACCGGGCTCAGGATTGCACTAGGCGTAGCACTTGTAGGGGGTGTGATCGTTGCGGGCGTGATTCTCGCGCCGGGCAAGCCGACCCCACCACCGCCGAAGCCCGACCCGAGCGGACCAGAAACTCCAGAGTTCACAGAAGAAGCAACAGAGACGCCTCATAGTCCCGCTGAGACTTTCCCAGAGCGTGAGCCATTCGAGCAGGGGCGCCTTCTTGTGGGAGATCCCGCCCCGTTGATTGAGGCAGCGCACTGGTATCGTGGTGAGCCCCGTTCGCGGCTGTCGCTGGGAAATGTGTACGTCGTTGACCTCTGGGCGACGTGGTGCGGACCATGCGTGCGTGCTATGCCCCACCTGAGTGAGCTGCAGAACAAGTACGCCGAACAGGGCCTGAGGGTGATCGCGGTCAGCATTGACACGGGTGATAGCGCTCATGAGCAAGTTGAGCGGTTCCTCGAACGTCGGTCTGAAGATATCTCATTCGATGTCGCGTTGGACAGAGGCGAGACGAAAGCCGCGTGGCTCGATGCCTCCGGTCGAGACAGCATCCCGTCTACCTACGTCGTGAACCGTGAGGGGACGGTAGCCTGGATCGGCAATCCCAACACGCCCGAGGGTGAGTTCGGTGAGCCCGTCATCGATCGGGTTCTTCGTGAGGTTATGAGCGGTACATACGACATCGCGGGAGCAGTCGATGAAGCCCGAGCAGGGATCGTGCAGGAACGCGAGGCCCAGAATCGAGCCGAGCGTGTTCAGCAACTTACCGAGGAGATGGGTCAGCTCTGGGGCGGTGGTGATGTCGAGGGCGCATTGGCGATCAT
>WUAK01000186.1 GCA_009827205.1 Phycisphaeraceae bacterium
GCCACAATGACAACACTCCCATTGAGCCGCCGTAAGAACCTCCCGAGATATCTAGAGGCAATTCTGTATAGAATCGAAGCCTCTCGTGGGAAAGGCGTGTCCAGGGATTCGGAGCTGCTGCAATCAGTGCTACCACACTGGCGAAGGTGTATTGAGCGAGCACGCTTACTTCACGATCTAGGCCTACATGACCCGCAGCTCGACACATATCGGTGGATGATCGAAGAATACCGAGTGCAGCTCTTTGCACAACGAGTCGGAACACAGGGCAAGATAAAAACAATAACACTCGAAGATCAGTGGGGCAAGACCAGATCACTCTAGCGTTGGATCGCGTTCAGGATCATGCTTGAATAGCTTGATCGAAGAATACGGTTGCAATATGTGTCTGTCATACGTCCAGATGAGATCGGCACGATCCTTCAGCCTATTCCATGTGAGCCCACCTGAAGTGCCAACCTTATCGATCACCCAGCTCTGACTATCTGATTCGTCTAGCTTTTCCATCAGCTGACCACGAGTAACTTCTTCGATAGCATCGTCTTGCATGTAATAAGCACCGATAAGCCTCGCGTGAAAGTCACCATATATGACTTCATCGGGTTGGCGCATCTCGCTGAGATCCTTAAACGCATCTCTCCATGCCGGCCTGTAACCACCACCTCCCGTGTAGTAACCTATATCTTGATAGAGACAGGCGATCAGAATAAGACCAGCAGGAATGCCACGTATAAATATGGGATATTCAGCAAGTGACCTTCGTGTTGATTTGTCTAGTGTGACCGCGGCGAGAAGCACCCATGCTGGCAGGGCGACAAAGGTATAACGCACATGAACGAAGTTATTGCCGAGTGCAAGGGCGCCCATAATACCGATAGGTAGTATTGAGGCTATCGCGAGATAGCTCCCTAGTCTGAACTCTCGCTGTACGAGCCACAAGAAGCCAGCAAAGGCAGTCAGCACAATCGCGGGATTGATATACCATACCGCTCCTGCGATGATTACCTTTGCAGGCTGTGATGTTGTCTGCGCAAACTGCGCCCAGTTGTCAGGCCTGTTCTTGATATCATAAATAACAAGCCCGGCACAGATGGCAGCAACAATCCCCCCGATGACAAATGATGCAATAGTAAGGCGTTTAGGATCGCGCGCCCGTACTCCACATATCCAATCTATACCAAAGATCAGCCCGACCATGAGAGCCGGCGGCTGAGACATAAAGCCAAAGAACAGGCAGACTAACGACAGCGTTAACTTCAGCCTTGAGCCGATAGTGGTTGCCTGATAGTAAAGCAGCAATGCCATGTTATAGAAAAGCATCTGCTGGATATAGAACCGTCCGGTTTGCGACATGTGCAAGTGCCACGTGTTCACTGCGAGTATGAGCATAAAGAGTACGGCTGCCCTCGATCCAACTATCGGCTTTGAGAGCCACCCAAGGATTGGTACCGAGAGAACACCCAGAACGACACTCGGCAGCCTCACGAGTGATTCTGTAATCCCAACAGACTGCCAGACACTGGGATTACTCGCGTATGCCGGATCTGGAAGTGAGCCGGTGAGTTTGAGAACCAGATATGTTGGTAGAAATCCGAACTGCTTGGTGATGTTGCCTGTTCCCAAGTTTGTCGCGTGAGTGACGCTGTAGATCTCGTCGATCCAGAAACTGGGGTTTCCAAGGCAGATGACTCGTAATATCAAAGATAGAAGTGTTGCCCCCAGGAGCCAAGCTAAGAAAACTCCCGTCTTCATTTGAGGATGCGCGCTTTGGTCATGCGTGATCATATCGGTTGCCCCGATCTCTGGGTGCCATCCGACTTTTGAATCGCCGAAAGAGAGAGGCCTCGAATAGCAAGAACAATCCCACCCATCACGCCATGAATGAGGAACACTGCGAACGCAAGCAACGACAACGTGATCGCATCGTCCTTAGCGACACCAAGCCCCGCAAGCATGTATACAAACATGCCTTCGCGGAGCCCGATTCCATTGATTGTCAAAGGGATCAACATGACGAAGAGTGCAATCGGCACTACATAGAAATAGTCGTAGAACGTAGGCGATATCCCAATAGCCCGACCAAGCAGGAAATGCATGAGGATGACATTCAACTGCAATACGAGAGACAACACCATCGCACGTAAAAGAACGATGTGTTTACCCCGGTACGATTCTACCGCTTCATCTAATTTACCAAAGAACTTGTTGATAGGCCTAGGAGAAGCGTGATAGACCGTCCTAGCCAGTTCTAGCAGAGCTTTCACCGGACTAAACACCATCAGAACCGAGACCGCTAGGCCTATAGCAACACCCACTACGGCTAATGGCAGTAGCTCCAGGTCATCAGACTGCTTATTCATGAGGGCTAAGCCCGCAACAGCGAATAATGCGAGCGCCGTGAGCCCGAGAATGCGATCAATGAATATCGTCGAAACTGCCACGGCTCTGGTCGCCCCAGCCTTCCAAGAGTCGTAGATTCGTACGACATCACCACCGATAGTACTCGGTAGCAACTGGTTGAAGAATACAGCGGTCATGCAGGATCGGAAGAGTATCGATTGACGCGCATGAACCCCCTGTTCTGCGAGCAAGCCTTTCCAGCGAAGAGATGTTATGAAGAAACCAATGTAAGGCGTGAGCAACGCAAGTACAAGAAAGACTGGGTCAGCGCTGGCAAGATTGGCCTTGATGTCGGTGAGCTCTATGCTGCTGAGCAAGTAGAAAAGCAATCCGAACGAGACCAAGAATTTGACAACGAGAAGCGCTGCTTTCTTAGGTGATATCCCACTGATTGTCTGAGCATCTTCAGGCGGAGGCATGCGAGACCTCCTGTGACTGCTCGGTACGCGTTCTGATTATCCGAGCCGGGACACCGGCCACGACGGCAAAGGGGGGCACATCTTTTGTGACCACTGCACCGGCTGCAATAATCGCGTCGTTGCCCACCCGAACTCCATTGACGACTACAGCGCCCGCGCCGATCCAGCAACCATCACCTAAGACTAGGTGCTGATTTGCCACATGCCCCTGGTCCACAATCGGTACTTCAGTACTATCGGTGTGATACTGACCGCCACCGATGTAGGCATGACCGGCGATGATGCACTTATTCCCAATAGTCACACTGCCCTCAACTGATGAGTGGACCGTGATACCTGCTCCGAAGCCACAGTCATCACCGATTGTGATTCTGCCAAGCTTGCTCGACAGTCTCGTCCCTCTTCCAAACATTGACCTGGAACCGACTGTGATGCCTAACTCCTTATCAGAGTTTGCATCGAAACAGCATCCGTCGTCTATGACCACGCCCTGCCCGAGACTAATCTTCCTTGGATGTCTAAAAGCTGCGCCCGATCCGATGGCAATCTTTCGCCCGCATGAGGCGAACATACCTGGACAGAGCTTCTGACGAAGCAGAAGGCCGAGTGCACCTGGCACGCCCAACAGAAACAGTGACGTGAGCTCGTAACGAATAAGGAACGCGAGCGAGCGGCTTCCGACGATAGCATCCTGGTATTTCCGCAACGCAGAGCTCTGCCCTTCAACCACGCTGTCCTTGATTGCGCCCATCAGCTCCCCGCTCCGTGGGTATTCCATGGCTCACGAAGCCGGTTGAACAGCTCCTCGAGCGATGCTCTCTGTTCCAGTTTCTCGTCTCCAGCGAGGCTCATGGCGTCTGCGATCACATCCCAATGGTCGAGAACAGACACCGGGTCCTGCCAGAGACCTGTGCGTCGCATGATCAGATCATCGGCGGACACTACGGCCTCATTCTCGACGATTTTCCGCATCTGATCAGTGATAGCTGGTCCAAGCGTCAGTTCCCCATAACCGGGAACTTGCGAAATGCACTCATCACACCGTACATCCTCCAGCGGGGCAACGGGCGGCCCTGGGAGCAGCCCAACAACTCTCTGTGCTAGACGTCTCGCAGTCGTGTATTTCACTCCTGAGACGGAGATGAGTCCTGTTGGCCCCCCATACTCAGTGTGGTCAACCACGACGGGTTTATCGTTTGCGACATCAGCTCCCGCGTATGAGGCGGAAACCTGCCCGTTCCAGACGCAGGCCACGTCCACGGGCGAGACATCGAGGCCTGGGGCGGCTTCGTTGATCTGGTCAAGGAAGTTCTCGACCTCAAGCCTTGTCGGAATAACAGAGAAATCGTCAGAGTCGCACGGGATCTGCGCCGTACCTGCCACTGTTTTCTCGCCGAAAGGCACGAGAAAGTATGTCTGCGATTCAGAGCCTTGCGCAGATACAGCGATCGCGGATTCGCTTATCGGTGCCCGGTCAAGCACAAGATTGAACGCACGCATTGGTGTAAATAGTTCAGGTCGATCGACAGCAAGTCCAGAACATACTTCTCTGCACCATGGGCCTGCCGCGTTAAGCACAATCGGCGCGTGAATCTCGTGTTCATTCTGTGTCACCATGTCCCTGCAGCGAACGCCGACAACCGAGCCCTCAACAGTCTCAATAGCGTCGGCAGAGCAGTAGTTCAACGAATCACAGCCCATCGATTGAGCAACGCGCAACAGATGCACAATGAAACGCTCAGGGCAGAGCATTCGTGCGTCGTACCAGACGCCACCACCCTTGAGACCGACTGTCGGTACTTGCGGCCAGTCTTGTGCTACATCACTCGGTGTGAGCACATGCCCCGGAGGTAGCTTGGTTTCTCCCGGCAATCTGCCTTCCAGGCGGGTCAGCTCCTTGTTGATTCGAATCGCGGCTTTGAACGCGCCGGGCCTCTTTAGTCCTTGTCCATACAACGGCATAAGGCATTGAAGGGGCTCGACAAGCCCTGGAAACATGCGCATGAACCAGCGCCGTTCACGTACAGAGTCGACAAGTCGTGGCAGGTCCATCGATTGGAGATAGCGAAAACCGCCGTGCAGAATACGCATGCTGTTCCAGCTGGTGGCGCCGCCGAAGTCACCTCGTTCAATAAGCAAGCATCTGAGCCCGCGCTTGGCAGCCTCATAAAGCAGGCAGGCACCCTGGATGCCTCCGCCGATTACGATAACGTCGTACTGAACCGACGAGAACTGATCGAAGTCTCTTGAGAGTGGTGCGAGTGTGTCGGCCGGGTTAGCCGTCACGCTCGGCTGCCTTGGAATCGAGTTCCTTGGTCCAGATGACCTGGCGGACACCGAATGGGCGCTTGCCCTGCGATTCGTGGTAGATCCGAACCAGCAGCTCGCTTACGACACCAAACACGAGCATCTGGGCGGCAAGCAGAACCATCATCACAGAGAACATGACCAATACGTTGTTGTTGAGCTGGACCTGCGGCCCAAAGAACATGCCGTACTTCTGAAGCACCGCGATTCCAAGCGCCGTGAATGCCAAAGCGACCGAACAGAATGTGAGCTTGCCGAATAGATAAAGGGGCTTGGCGAGATAGTCATTCAGGAACTTCACAGTCATCAAATCGAGGATGACCTTGCCTGTTCGCACGAGACCGTACTTGCTCTTGCCTGCGACACGTGCGCGGTGGTTCACGACGCGCTCAGTGATGCGGGCGCCCTTCCAGACGCACAGCGCCGGAAGGAATCTGTGCATCTCGCCGTAGAGCTGGACATCGGTCAGTGATTCTCGTCTATAGACCTTCATCGCGCAGCCGAAGTCGTGGATCGGAGTCCAAGTGAGTTTCGAGATCAACTTGTTGGCGATCATCGAGGGCATCCGGCGAGAGAGAAACTTGTCCTGACGGTCTTTGCGCCATCCGCTCACGACGTCGTAGCCACGTCCAGATCGGAAGAGC
>WUAK01000187.1 GCA_009827205.1 Phycisphaeraceae bacterium
CCCCCACGATCCGGCCACGATTTTCTTTGCAAGCCAGCGCGTCTGGCAGAGCGACGACCGCGGCGAGACTTGGAGGGCTATCAGCGGTGATCTCTCGCGCGATCTTGAGCGATTCACCGAACCCATGATGGGGCGCGTCCAGAGCTTCGACGCGATCTGGGACCTCTACGCCATGTCGAAGTACGGCACGGTAACGTCGCTCTCACAGTCGCCGCTCGACCCCAGCCTGATCTACGCCGGAACCGACGATGGATTGCTCCACGTCACGGAAGACGGGGGCGGGAGTTGGCGCAAGATCGACCCGCTGCCGGGCGTTCCAGAGTTCTCATTCGTCAACGACATCAAAGCCGACCTCCACGATCCGGACACGGTCTACGCCTGCCTGGACAATCACAAAGCCGGCGACTTCGCGCCGTACGTGCTCAAGAGCACCGACCGCGGTCAGAACTGGGAATCGATCGCCGGCGACCTGCCGGAGCGCCACATCGTCTGGCGGATCGTGCAGGATCACGTCAAGCCCGAACTGCTCTTCCTGGGCACCGAGTTCGGTGTGTTCTTCACCCCGAACGGTGGCGAGCAGTGGATCGAGCTCGAGGGTGGTGTGCCGAACATCCCGTTCCGCGATCTCGCGATCCAGACGCGTGAGAATGATCTCGTCGGCGCAACGTTCGGCCGCGGGTTCTACATCTTGGACGATTACACCGCGCTGCGCCACGTGTCGGAGGAGTCGCTGGCGCAGGATGCCGAGCTGTTCCCGGTCCGAGACGCGTGGTGGTACATCCCCCGCCGAACACTCGGCTCGAGTCGCAAGGCGTCTCAGGGCGACGGGTTCTACGTGGCGGACAATCCCCCGTTCGGCGCGACGTTCACGTATTACCTCAAGGAGCCGTTGCAGACCCGCAAGCAAGCCAGGACTGAGAGCGAGGCGGAGATCATCAAAGAAAGCGGCGATACGCCGACGCCGGGATGGGAGGCACTCCGTGAGGAGGAGCTGGAGGAGTCGCCGGCCGTGTTACTGACCGTGCGAGACGCGGAGGGCAACGTGGTGCGACACCTGACCGGCCCGACCGGCAAGGGCATCCACCGCGTGAGCTGGAGTCTCACATCGCCATCGACGAATGCCTGGACGCCCAACGAAGGCGAGGACACACAGGACAACGGCGGCGACGGCAAGCTCGCGGCGCCGGGCACATACACCGTGCACCTTGCGACGCGATTGAACGGTAAGCTCGTTGATACCGGCAAGTCGCAGAGCTTCGAGGTTGTTCCCCTGCGGAGCGAGTCGACGCTGCCCGGCACATCGCCCGGCGAACTGACCGCCTTCAACCAGCGACTCGCGGAGATGAATCGGGCGACCTCCGGTGCGAGGCGTCTGCTGGATGAGACCGACCGTCGCCTCGGCGCGATGCGCGTCGCGCTCGACCGATCGGTCGTAGACGGCAACGAACTCAGCGACGAGGTTCGAGCCATGGAGCGACAGGTCGCGGACATGCAGGAACGACTCTCGGGCAATCCGCGGCGCGGCCTCGCCAACGACCAGGGCCCTGTCTCGATCTCCCGCCGACTCAGCGTCGTGCAGCTCGGCACGCAATACGCGCTGCACGGGCCCACGCCAACGCATCTCGAGTCGTTCGAAATCGCGAGCGAGGCGTTCGGCGAGCTCAAGGCCGAGCTCGACCGACTCGTGCTGACGGAGATCCCCTCGCTCGAGCGCCGGCTTGATGACGCTGGTGTACCGTGGACACCGGGTCGTGCGGTGCCGGGCGGCTAACGCAAGCGCTCATGCGGCGGCAATCCCAATGCGGTACATTGGACGCTTAGCCCGTCCGAAGGAGTACCGCCGTGAGTCGATCGTTCCCGTTTCGTCCAGCATGGCTGCTGGGTGCGTCTGCCGTTTGCCTCCTTTCGTGTCACGCATCCGGCGGCACGCTCGGAGTTAGTTTCCCGGTCCCGAACGACCGACCGCATCAACCGGAGTCTTCAGGCGAGGACGGCGACGAAGACCAGCCCGTGATGAGTGCGGGGTCATTCTCGGGGCTCAAGTTCCGCTCGATCGGGCCCGCCCTGATGTCAGGACGGATCGGCGATCTGGCGGTCAACCCACATCGAGACGCCGAGTACTACGTCGCGGTCTCGAGCGGTAACGTCTGGAAGACCGTTAACGACGGGATCACATTCGAGCCCGTGTTTGACGGCGAGGGCTCCTACTCGATCGGCTGCGTCACGCTCGACCCGAACGACACCGACGTGGTCTGGGTTGGCACGGGCGAGAACAACTCGCAGCGGTCGGTCTCCTTCGGCGACGGCGTGTACAAGAGCGACGACGGCGGCGAGAGCTGGACCAACGTCGGCCTGCCCGAGTCGGAACACATCGGCATGATCGCGATCGACCCTCGCGACTCGGACACCGTGTACGTCGCCTCGCAGGGCCCCCTCTGGCGATCCGGCGGCGATCGCGGGCTCTACAAGACGACAGACGGCGGTGCGACATGGGAACGCATCTTGCACGTCTCGGACGAAACGGGCATCAACGAGATCCACTTGGATCCTCGCGACCCGGATGTCATGTATGCCTCGGCCTACCAGCGCCGCAGGCATGTCTGGACGCTGATCAACGGCGGCCCGGAGAGCGGCATCTGGAAGTCAACCGATGCCGGCGCCACCTGGCGGGAGATCAACGAGGGCTTGCCGGAGCAGGACAAGGGCCGCATTGGTCTCGACATCTCGCCCGTTGATCCCGACGTCGTGTATGCCATCGTCGAGGCCGCCGAGGGCGAGAGCGGGTTCTTCCGATCCGTCGATCGCGGTGAGAGCTGGTCCAAGATGAGCGATCACGAGACCGTGAGCCCGCAGTACTACAACGAGATCGTCTGCCACCCCACCGATGTGGACACGGTCTACTCCCTCGATACCTACCTGCACATCACCCGAGACGGCGGCGAGACCTTCGAGATCGTGCCACGCATGAACCGGCACGTCGATGACCATGCGCTCTGGATCGATCCCGAGGATCCGCTGCACATGCTCGTCGGCTCCGACGGTGGGCTCTATGACACGCACGACGCGGGCGAGAACTGGCGATTCATGGCCAACCTGCCCATCACGCAGTTCTATCGTGTCAACGTCGACCAGGCCCTGCCGTTCTACAACATCTACGGCGGCACGCAAGACAACAACACCCAGGGAGGCCCCTCGCGCACCACCGACCGCGGCGGCATCATGAACGAGCACTGGTTCATCACCGTTGGCGGCGACGGCTACGAAACCGTTGTCGATCCCGATGACCCCATGATGGTCTACAGCCAATGGCAGTACGGAGGCCTCGTCCGCCACGACCGCCGCTCGGGCGAGATCGCCGACATCCGCCCGATGGCTGGCCCGGGCGAGGAGCCCTACGTCTTCAACTGGGACACGCCGCTGATCATGAGCCCCCATGACAACGCGCGGCTCTACTTCGCGGGAAACTTCCTGTTTCGATCCGACGACCGCGGGGACAGCTGGTCAGTGGTGAGCCCGAACCTGACCCGCGGCATCGACCGCAACACACTCGAGGTCATGGGCACGATACAGAAGCCAGATGCCGTCGCCAAGCACAACTCCACGTCGTTCTACGGGAACGCGGTTGCGCTCGATGAGTCGCCGCTGGTTGAGGGGCTGCTGTACGTCGGCACCGACGACGGGCTGATCCACGTCACCGAGGACGGCGGGAACAACTGGCGGACAATCGAGAACATCGAAGGTGTGCCGGACCTGACCTACGTCAGTTGCCTGCACGCGTCGGTGCTCGATAACGATGTGGTCTTCGCCACGTTCGACAACCACAAGATGGGCGACTTCGCCCCTTACGTCTATCGATCGGATGACCGAGGGCAGACGTGGACACCGATCGCCGGCGACCTGCCAGAGCGTGACATCTGTTACGTCATCCGCCAGGACCACGTAAACCCCGATCTGCTGTTCCTCGGGACTGAGTTCGCGGCCTACTTCACCGTGGACGGCGGCGACACGTGGATCAAGATGAGCGGCGCCCCGACGATCGCTGTGCAGGACCTTGAGATCCAGCGCAGGGAGAACGACGTCGTCCTTGGAACCTTCGGGAGAGGCTTCTACATTCTGGACGACTACTCCCCCCTCCGAACCGTCAGCGAAGAACTGCTCACGGCCGAGCCGATGCTCTTCGGTGTCAAGCGGGCACCGCTGTATGTTGAGCGGAGCCGGCTTGGGAACTCGAACGGCAAGGGGTCTCAGGGCGCGTCGTTCTACGCCGCACCGAACCCGCCGTTCGGCGCCGTTTTCACGTACCACTTTCCCGAGAAGATCCGCACGCTCACCGAGCAGCGTCGCGAGCGGGAGAAGGAAGAGGGCTGGGAGTACCCGGACATCGACGAACTCCGGGCTGAGGACCTCGAGGCCGAGCCTCATGTGATCCTGACCGTACGCGACAGTTCGGGCGATGTCATCCGACGCGTGGAGGGGTCGCGCGAGAAGGGATTCCACCGCACCGCGTGGGACCTGCGTTATCCATCGGAGCAGCCGGTGCAGCTCTCGACAGAGGACATCCCGGATTGGGCGTCGCCGCCTGTCGGGCCGCTGGTCGTGCCCGGCACCTACTCGGTCACGCTGGACCTTCATCACAACGGCTCGGTCGAGCGACTTTCCGGGCCCGAGCAGTTCGAGGTCTACTCGCTCGACCTCGCGACGATGCGCTCAAGCAATGCCGGTGGCGACCTCACGTTCGCACAAGAGGCTTCCGAGCTGCGGCGAGAGGTCGTCGGTGCGATAAGGGCAGCAGGCGAAGCCGAGAATCGAGTCAAACACCTGCGCAAAGCGATTCTCGATACACCGGCCGCAGGCCCAGAGCACGTCGAGCAACTCGAGACGATCCGCGTGGATCTTGCCGCCATTCTGGTTGACTTGCAGGGCGATTCGACGCTGAGCCGGCGCAACCGGCCGCAAGAGCCATCCATCAGCAGCCGAATTGGCACGGTGGTCTCGGGTCGGCTCCGGGTCACGAGCCCGCCGACGGGCACCCACCGCGATCAGTTCGGGTTCGCAGCCGAGTCGTTCGCTACAGCACGGACCGAGCTCCGCGAAGTCATCGATCGTCTTGTGGCGTTGGAAGCCGAGCTCGACGAGCTCGGCGCTCCGTGGACGCCGGGGCGCGTGCCGACTCCAGAATGAGTCTGGCTACTGCGGACCGCCAGTCGCCCGACGCCGTGCGCGACGACGACGCTTGGCGATGTATGGGAGCAGAAAGAGGTAGATACCTGTAAGCCACATCACGAGTAGCAGAACCGAGGCCGGGAAGAAGACCCAAAGCGTGGTGCGTTTGTGGAAGAAGCTCCCGTCGTGGAGGCTCTCGATCAGATCTGATCTGCGGTAGGCGGATTGCAGCACCTCGCCTGTCAAGACATCGACCTGAACCTCCCACCGTGTGTTTGATCTCACCTTGACGATACCCTTGCCGGGCCTGACATCGAGCCGGTCTACATCATCCCAACCGGTGATGCCAGCCTCCTCGACGGAGCGAGCCGCCGCCAGGATCTGGTCGAAACCGATCTCGGGGATCGAACCCGCTCCGATCGCGGTCGGCGGCTGTATCCAATCTGACTGACGCTTCCACTGAAGAAGCATTCCCGTCACGATCACCACGAGCACAGGC
>WUAK01000188.1 GCA_009827205.1 Phycisphaeraceae bacterium
ACCGGAACGCGACGTACGACCAGGTCGTGGGTGTCCTTGATGCTTGCAAGGCGTCGGGGATCCAAGAGCCTTACCTGGACACTGTCCCGACGAGATAACGAGGGCGAGATGCTGAGATCGGTCAAGACATTCCCTGTTGTCCTCGGTGTCCTGCTCGGTACGGTCGTCGTCGGGGCTGCGCTGTTCTTCACGATGCCCCGATCAATGCCCGTGTACACGGACGCCGAGACGATCCATGCGTCCAAAGATATTGCCAAGATCCGGGACATCTTGTGGCAGCCGCCGAAACAGCTCGGCGACTCTCTGAGCACTGATGCTGACGAATACGAGCCCGCGCTCAGCCCTGATGGCCTGACCCTTATTTTCGTGCAGGGGCGTCCGGGAGAGGGAGCGGATCTCTATCAGACGATCAGGACACCCGATGGCTGGACAGATCCGACGCCTATTGCAGAGCTAAATACTGAGTATGACGAACTCGGACCAGCGTTCGCGCCAGACGGGAACAGCTTGTATTTCTATAGCGACCGGCCGGGCACACTAGGCGGTTATGACATCTGGGTCGTTGAGAAGACCAACTCAGGCTGGGCTGATCCGCGTGTCCTTGGTCCAAGTGTCAACAGTGTTTTCAATGACTACGGCCCCGCGGTATCGCCAGACGGTGAACGCTTCTACTTTGCATCGAACAGGCCTCGCGATCCAGCAGAAACAGTGACAGATGAGCAGGGTCGCTGGCCTGCGACTGTCCGAGAGTCGTTCCAGAATTTGCCATACGATATCTACCACGCAGAGGTGACCGACCGAGGAATCGGCGAAGCGACTATCAATCTGGATCTTTCGAGCGCGTTCAACGACGGTGCTCCTGAAGTAAGCCCGGTCAACGACTTTGTCTACTTCGCTTCTGATCGTCCTGGCGGTGAGGGTGGTTTCGATCTGTATCGATCGCGGCTCGTCGAGGGTGAGTTCTTTCCCGTCGAGCATCTCGGTGACGGCGTCAACACCCAGTACAACGAACTCGATCCCACACTAGGAATGAGCGGATTCGGGTTGGCGTTCAGTTCCGACCGCGTGCTTGGGATGGATGCAGACCGGGATTACGACATCTATCGGACCGAGTCCCGCGAGGTATACAGGGAAGTCGAGCCGCTCGCAGCCCGTATGTCGCTCGCGGACTTTCTACGCGTCGTAGTCCCGTGGATATTACTGCTGTTGTTGCTGCTCGGGTTGCTTGCACTTCTGCGTAAACTGACGACAGATGAGAAGTGGAAGGCCCGCTGGCGCAGGCTTGGTTTGCTCGCCAAGTGCATCATCGTGTCGGGCCTTCTCCACATGTTGTTGCTCGCTCTGCTTACGCTTTGGCAGGTATCCAACAATCTTGAAGGATTGTTCAACACTCCGGGCGGTTCGAAAGTCACTCTGGTTTCTTCATCTGTGGGAGGCGGGGCGATCTCGCAGATACGAGGCGAGATCGCGAACACGGTGCAGAGTGAAACGCTGGAAGTCGCCGCAGAGAGTGCTGCGATGGAGCTGACGTACACGCCACAGTTCGAGTCGGCAATCTCAACCGATCTTGCCCCGACTGCTGTGACCGATCAGGTTGCCGCCGAATCGATTGAGATCGCATCCGCTCAGCCGGTGCGACAAATGCAATCAGAAAGCGAACCTCCCTCACCAACACAGATGAGCGATATACAGGTCGCGACACCGGAGACAACACGAAGAGCGTCGGTCAGCGAGAGCCGTGTCTCGGCAGCGGGAATAGAGAATGCACGGCAGGAGTCTGCTTCACAAGCTGAACTTCAGCTCTCGTTGCAGTCGAGTGAGGTACTCGATTCGTCTCCGTCGATGGAATTACTTGATCTTGAATCGACAGACGTATCGGCGGTGAATCCCGTGTCAATCCAATCTGCAGGTGCGCCGTCGCGGCAGACTCAGGACCAGATCGAGCAACTCGAACTTGCCTCGGACGCCGATCCGGTTGAGGACCTACAGCTGCCGTCGTCTCAAGGTGAGCAGCGGAGCAGTGATGAGGTTGCTTTGGCGGCATCGCCGTCAATTATGTCTCCCGGTTCGTCAGAAGCAGCGATCGAACTCGGTGGACTCGCACCTTCACCTGAGATGTCAGACGTCGCAGTGGAGATTGTCGAAGAACTTGCAGACTTAGATAGCGAGTTAGCTTTGTCTTCGGCCGATCGATCTTACGAGGTGCCGACGTTGGAGGGAATCGACTACGGCTCGATGAACTCGGATCTGGCCATACCGGCAGTGACTGACATTGAAGCTCCGAATGATAACCAAGAAGTGGCTGTCACCGCTGAGACCATCGAAGAATCATTGAGCCCAGATGGTGCTGAACTCGAGTTTGCTTCTTCAGACACCGATTCGCCTATCGATGATGCGTTGGCGATACGAAACATCGAACTGCTTGATGAGACAGTCGCTGTAGAAATTATGGATCCTGATCGAACTGCACCCCGTGTTTCTGAAGATCAGTCCGAGATGGAGATTGGCGCTCTTTCGCTCGATCTTGAGCTGCCGACTGAGATCGCTATGCCAGAGCAGGTCGCCATTGAGAGGCATTTCTCTGGTGTTGTGCGTAACGATGTGACAGGTCAGCCAGTTGAAGGCGCCCTCGTGCGGATCGACTCAGATCAGGGTGATCTGGTAGAAACTCGCACAGGTGAGGATGGCACATTTGTACTCGAACCCGAGTTTGAGTCAGACTTCGTTGCCGTGACCGCATCGAGGCCAGGGTTTACACCGCACGCGCTCAACCTGCCGATCGCAGAATTAGAGCGGGGTGTGGTGCGCGAGATCAGGCTGAGGCCCATCGAGGACAATGTGATCTCGCTCGAGGACGAACCAGTAGTACATCATCTTGGTGACAACGCTTTCGGTGGGCGCATCAACAGTCAGTTCCAAAAAGAGAGCGAAGGGGTTGTATATCAGGCAACCTTCGAGCTCAGTGACCGTCAGCACGAAGCACTGGGCGATATCGCGGCTGTCACTCTTCTCGCCAAGGGGCTACAGGCCAATAATACGGTTGAGGTCAACGGGCACCGGCTTCGTCAAAGACTCAACAATTCGCCTAGGGATGGCAGCTTTGGAGTGATAGTGCTGCCGTTCGATGCGAACTGGCTGGAGGAGGGCGAGAACCTGATCCAGATCGAGAGTCGGGTCAGTTCCGGATCTGATCATGACGATTTCGAGATTGTGAACGTCCAGATATTGCTTACACCGCCCGAGCCCGACCAGCCGGCTCGGCGGGCGAGTCGCCGAAACACGCTATAGGGTACGGATAACTCCTGAGACGTCCGTAACTAGATACAAATAAACCTGCTGATTCGGGCGTGATGGCTATGACAACCGGTACCGGGGCTGAAGTCGCGACTCAGCCGACCGATATTCGTTCCAGGGATGTACCCGGATGGGCGGATGTCATAGATGAAAATCGGAACTGGATCAACAAAGAAGGTGCGCAAAGGGGTGCTTGCGAGGCAGTCTGGGCAGACTCCCTCTGACTTGCTTCTACTTGCAGGCGCACCGATTGTTGGCGCAGCCGCGATTATTGGTTATGCCGCCTGGAAGCAGGGCGGACTCTCGAGTGTGGATCCAATTCTGTTTGCGGTTGCCGGCATTCCTGTTGCCGCAGGCGCTGCTTTCTACATGCGTGCCAAGAAGAGACTCGTAGAGATTACATCAGTGATCGAAGCGTTGAGAATCTCTTCGGATAGTACCGTGTCTGACACAGAGCTGTTCGTTTCCGAGTCTGATAGCGGCCCAGGCAAGTGCTGGAACGCTCTCGTTCGTTCGCGGAGTCATGTAGTAGCAGTCCAGGAGGAGCCGTCCAGCACTGCTCATCAAGCGGCTGATAATGCACTGACACGGTTGGCCATCGATTCGTACAGCGATGCTCTGTGTCTCATTGGTCGCGATGGCGATGTGTTGATCTGTAACTTTGCAGCCAATCAGTTCTTCGGATCTTCGGACAACTCAATCGCTGGCAGTAATATCAAGGACTACCTGGAAGGTGAGGCACTGGATGCCGTGGCAGATGTTCTGTCTGGTAGAGTGCAGCGTAAGTACAGCATCGATATCAACCGGCAGAACGCGACGAATCAGAACAATGAAGTATTCCGCTTCGTCGTAACACCGATCCGAGGGAACGACCGTGCTGCAGCTTCAATAATTGTGCAGGATGTCACTCGTCAGCAGCTAGCCGAGCGAGGTCGGCATGAGTTCCTCGCACAGGCCACCCACGAGCTTCGCACGCCGCTCACAAATATCCGACTGTATATCGATGAAGCTATCGAAGCCGGTGACGAGGACCCGAAAGCTCGCGCTGAGGCGATCAACGTAATCTCGCACGAGTCGCTGCGGCTTGAGCGCATCGTCTCTGAACTCCTTGATATCTCCGAGTTGGAAGCGGGGGCCCGGGTTGTGGACCAGGGCGATGTCCGCGTAGAGCAGTTACTTGAAGCGCTCAAGTCTGACTACGTCTCGCTCGCGGAGAGCAAGGGTGTCACAATCTCATTCGAACTGCCTCCGAAGATCCCAGTGCTTCAAGGAGACAGGGATAAGATTGCTGCAGCGCTCCACAATCTCGTTGGCAATGCGGTCAAGTACACACCGAATGGTGGGTCGGTTGTGGTGAGAGCTGAGGACGATGAGGGTGTGCTCCGCATTTCGATCGAGGACACCGGCATAGGAATCAGTCCCAACGAACAAGAGAGAGTCTACGAGAAGTTCTTCCGTTCTGAGGACGACCGTGTTACAGAAATCGAGGGCACGGGACTCGGGCTTGCGTTTGCGAAACAGGTAGCCGAGATGCACGGCGGGGAACTGTCTCTCGAATCAGAGATCAACAAAGGGAGCACATTCACGTTTGCTATGCCCAAGCCAAGGCTGGCCGCGTAACGAGATCTTGCCATGCAAATCGATGTCCAGCAACAAGCCGCGGTTACAGTAATATCGCCCAAGGGACCACTTCTTGGAAGTGATGCTGTGACGCTGCGTGATTCGATCAAGGAAGCATTGCGGGACAATGTCGGCCGTGTGGTTCTCGATGTGTCGAAAGTGCCGTATACAGACAGCAAGGGCTTGGAGATGATCCTTGAGTTGGGCACAGAGCTCGTCGAGCAAGGGCGAGTCTTCAAGCTCGCGTGTGCGAACGAGACGATTAGAGAAGTTCTGGCGCTCACTGAGGTTGGAGCGCACTGTGAACAGTTCGATGATATCGGTACGGCGGTCCGGAGCTACTCGTGAGTCTGCGCAGAAGACACAAGCGGGTAGGCGAGGCACTCATTGAAGATGGTGCCATCAACGAAGAGCAACTGCAACGCGCGCTCATGGAGCAGGCACGCACGGGCGAAAAGCTCGGAGCACTGCTTGTAGATCAGGGTATCGTATCTGGTCAGACACTTGTTCATTCGCTTGCCAAGTGCATGGGGATCAGAGGTTGTCATCTGCGGCACGGGCTCATCGATCCTTCTTTGATCTCAGAAGTTGGTGAAGAAGAGTGCGAAAAGTCTGTCGTGATCCCGATGTTCAAGGTCGCGGGCGTGATGACTGTGGCGATGCAG
>WUAK01000189.1 GCA_009827205.1 Phycisphaeraceae bacterium
ACCGATCTTGACCTTGTCATCCTGGCGACGATGTCGCAGGAGATGAGCTGCCCCCCTACCGCGTGCAGGCTCGTGAACCTGGTCGGCGCGGGCAACGCAGGTGCGTGGGATTTGTCCGCGGCATGCTGCGGATTCGTTTTCTCGATGAACACAGCCTACGGCCTGATGCAGACTGGCAATTACAACAATGTCGCGGTCATCGGCGCCGACACGCTGACCCAGTCGGTTGAGTTCAACACCCACGGCCGCGGCGCGGCGATCCTGTTCGGTGACGCGGCGGCAGGCGTGCTCCTCAAGAAGACTGACGATACATCGAAGGGCATCCTCGGTCAGGCGATGCACTCGGACGGTGCCCGCTGGGACGACCTGTACATCCCCAAGACGGTGCACGATCTCAACGAGGCAGACCGCGAGGGCAACACGCAGCTCAACGTGCTGCACATGAACGGCGCGGGTGTGTTCCGTTTCGCGGTTGGTACGTTCTCGAAGGTGATCGGTGATACGCTCGAGGCCGCGGGTGTGAGCGCGGACCAGGTGGATCACTACGTATGCCACCAGTCGAACCGCCGGATTCTCGATGCTGCCAAGGAGCGGTTCGGGCTTTCTGATGAGAAGCTGCACGTGAACATCGACCGCTTCGGGAACACGGTAGCCGCGAGCGTGCCGCTCGTGCTCAACGATCTGCGCGAGGCGGGCAGGGTCCACGCGGGCCAGAAGGTCATGTTCGTAGGATTCGGCGGCGGTCTTACCTGGGGCACCAGCCTCTGGCAGATCTGAGCCAAAACCGCCGATACAGAACTTTGTGATGACGGGCCCGGCACCCGAGAACGATCCAGCACCTAGGCGCAAGGGCGCGGTCCCGAGACCCGTTCAGCCCGTTGATGCGGTCGTGGAATCCGTTTACCCGAGCGATCCTCTGGGACTCGGTGCCGCTAGCTTCCCGCTGCGCCGACCCATGACGAGAAGGCTCCTCGAAGCTGAGTTTGGTTTGATCCGCAAGCAGGCGCACGCCGTGGCGGTCAACGCTGCGAGGCACCGGGTCATCCGCCGCGAGATCGTTCGCGCGGCGGTGCGTTTCTGGGCGCTCGTGGTGGTGGTTGGTGTTTCGCTGGCTCTGATTGCTTGGTTTGTGCTGCATAAGCCCTACATGAACTGGGTGCTGTCGAGGCCCACTGGGGATCCGCTGCAGGATTGGCTCTCGATCGGACTCGGCGTTCTGATAGCGATGGCTGGGCTCGGGCTCTGGTTCGTTGCGGAGCGATGGATCATGGACCGGATCGTGGACCGGGAGATCCGGCGCTGCTGGGGCGACCAGGAGTGCATCTGGTGCGGCCGGGACATGAGCGGCTGTGTCGTGGACCGCGAACGCTGGTCGAAATGCCCGGAATGCGGCATGCGGTCGCCCATCGGTGCCCGCGCCACTACCATCTGATCTATGGCAGAAGACATGATCATCGTGTGCCCGGGGCAGGGCGCCCAGACGGTCGGCATGGGCAAAGCCTGGGCTGATCTGAGCCCGGAAGCCAGGGGTGTGTTCGACGAGGCGGATGAGATCCTAGGCGACTCGCTCGGGAACACGCTTTCCACGATCTGCTTCGAGGGCCCGGCCGAGACACTGAACCGGACCGATGTCAGCCAGCCCGCGCTCTACACCTGCGCGGTGGCGTGCTGGCGCGGGATGTCGGCGCAGATGGGTCTTGCCGAGGGCGAGGCGCCGATCATCGCCGCGGCTGGTCTGAGTCTTGGTGAGTACTCGGCGCTGCACATCGCGGGTTCGTTCAGCTTCGCCGACGGGCTGAGGCTCGTCGCGCTTAGAGGCCGGGCGATGCAGGAGGCTGCCGAGGCGACCGCGAGCGGGATGGTTGCACTCGTGGGCGCCGATGAAGAGCAGGCCAACAAGGTTTGCGACGAGGCCCGCCAGGGCGGCGTGCTGGTCTGCGCCAATTTCAACGCGCCGGGTCAGGTCGTCTTGTCGGGCGACGCCGAGGCGTGCAAGCGCGCCGAGCAGGTCGCGGGCGATCAGGGCATCCGCGCGGTGGCGTTGCAGGTCGCGGGCGCGTTCCACTCACCGATCATGCAGCCCGCTGCAGACGCGCTGGCCAAGGCGCTCTCGGAAGTCTCGATCGTGCCCCCGAGGGTGCCGGTCTGGTCAAACGTGACGGCTAAGCCTCACGCGGACAACGAAGACTCGATCCGCGCCAAGCTCGCCGAGCAGCTGACATCGCCTGTCCGCTGGGCTGACTCGTACGGCGCGATGGTTGAGCAGTTCGCGGGCGCAGAGGTGCACGAGATGGCGCCCGGCAAGACGCTCGCTGGTATGGCCAAGCGGATCAACCGCAGTGTGAAAGTACAGAGCCACGACGGCCCGGAGGTTTGAGTATGCGTGGACGGAATGTTCTGCTGTTGGCCCTGACGGGCGTGACCGCGTTTGGCGGTCTCGGGCTTGCTGGTTGCAAGGAGGAGCCTCCTCCCCCGCCGCCGCCGCCACCACCGCCGCCTCCGCCTCCGCCTGCGCCGGAACCGATCGACATCCAGGGTCTGCTCTCTGAGATGGACGCTGATGCGCGGATCGTGTTCCCGCAATCGGTTGCGCCGGTCGATGCGGACCTCGGTCGCGCCGTGGTCGAATTCGCAGAGGCGTTCCTCTCTGGCGACGACAGCGAAGCCCGGGCGATGCTGGATCTGACTGGTCAGGCGGTCCTCGATCGCCTGCTCGTGACGGGCGGCTGGTACGACGCGACCGACAGCCTCGAGGCCGTGCACGTGATCGAGCTTCGCGAGTTCGGCACAGGCCAGGGCGGTTCCGTGACGTTCGCATACCAGACGCCTGGTTCCGCGTACACGCTGTCTTGGAATGCCGAGCCAGGCCCGGGCGGCGCGCTCGCGTTCAGCGGCGCTGACTCGTCGAAAGAAGAGAGGCCCCGAGCGAGTGACTTTGGTGATTCGGATTACGAGGCTCCGGCCGGTGGTAGCGCTGACGCAACCAATGCACTTGGGGAATCCCCGCTTCTGCTGTACGTCAGCATGGAAGCATCCTCGATCTTGATGCAGGATCTCGTTGGGATGACCATGACTCCGGAGGCCATATTCGAACAAGCGAAAGCGTTTATCCCTGCTGAAGAGCTTGCCGGGGCACAGGAGTTGTTCGAAGAGGGCAAGGCTGCAGACGCAAACGGTGAAACACTGGATGCTGCAGAGGTCCGTGGGCTCGTTGACGCGATGACCCAGCAGATTCAGATGCAACTGGCAGCGATGCCCGCTGGCGCAGATGGTGTCCCGAGCGTTTCACAGGACGACATCATCGGCGCTCTTGCACAAGCCATGAATATGTCCAAAGACGAAGTCCAAGATCTCTACAACGGAGGCTGATCGATGTCGCAGGAATCACGAGTTGCATTCGTCACCGGCGCGAGCCGGGGGATCGGCAAGGCCGTGGCAATCCGCCTCGCTAATGAAGGTCGCCACGTCGTGCTCGCCAGCCGGAGCGAGGGGCCCCTGAGCGAGGTGAAGGCTGAGATCGAGGAGGCAGGCGGCGCCGCGAGCGTGTGCGCGGTCGATATCTCCGACCGGAAGGCATTCGCCGAGGCGATCGAGGGCGTGGCTTCCGAGCAGGGCCGGCTCGACATCCTCGTCAACAACGCGGGCATCACGCGCGACAACCTGCTGCTCCGCATGAGCGACGAGGAGTGGGACGCGGTGATCGAGACGAACCTGACCAGCGCGTTCGTGGCGATGCGGGCTGCGGCGAGGCCCATGATGAAGGGCAAGTTCGGCCGGATCGTGAACATCGCCTCGACATCGGGTCTCGTGGGCAACTCGGGCCAGACGAACTACGCCGCCAGCAAGAGCGGCTTGGTCGGGATGACGCGCACCGTCGCGCGCGAGATCGGGGGCAAGGGCATCACGGCCAACGTCGTCGCGCCGGGTTTCATCCAGACCGACATGACGGCCAACCTGCCCGAGAGCGTGCTCGACTCTGTGAAGGGGCTCATCCAGGTCAAGCGCCTGGGCTCGCCCGAGGACATCGCCGCGGCGGTCGCGTACTGCACGAGCGACGACGCCGGCTTCCTGACCGGGCAGGTCATCGCTGTCGATGGCGGCATGACGATGTGCTGATGCTTCTGCAGGACAATTAGAACTTGAGAAACGGAGGCGTCGTGCCTCCGTTTCTTATTGCGCTCACCCGTTGGTTGTGACCGCGGTCTCGCCCGGAGTCTGCTTGCCGTTGTTCGCCGTTGCGAGCACGATCACGCCCCCGACGATGAGCGCAACGCCTATACCTTTGCGCCAATCGAGGGACTCACTCAGGAAGAGCACGCCCAGCATGACCGCGATCGCCGGCGCGAGAGAGAACGCGATGGGCTTGACGCGGCTGACCTCGCCGAAGCTGAGCGCGAGATAGAAGAAGAGCATGCCGCCCGCGCCGGCGATCAGGCCCGAGCCCAATGCGAGCTTGATCAGCGTCCCCGAGTCGGCGAGCCAGAACTTCACGGGCTCCATTTTCCGGCCCGCGACGAGCGCGGCCCAGACGCCCCACATGACCGGGAGCGCAACCGTTGAACGCACGGCGATCGCGGTGATCGGCCCGATCTCTTTGGTGTGCAAGACGCTCTTGGTGAAGACCTCGCCGATGCCCCAGCAGAGCCCGGCGAGAACGGCAAACACAATCGAGACCAACGGCGCTTCTCCTTCCGACCCCGTCCTTATGACTTCGGGTCGAGGAAGGATAGATGCATCGCGCAGTGGCCGAGGTGAATGGTCGTCCACTGGTCACGTGTGAGCTTCCCGAAGAGCGGGCTTTCAGGAACGTACGAATCACCCTTCTCGACGCGCTCGATGCAGGTTCGAAGCGCTTCGGCGCCCTGTTCGTACGTCACACCATCGCGAGGGAGAAAGTGCTCAGCGCCTTTGGGGATCTTGAATCCGGGGGGCGGCTGGGAACCGGAGATCGCACCCTTCTTGAAGACGAATCGCCCGAGCAGTCTGAGCGGGAGAGGGAGCTTGCCAGCGGGAAAGCCGTCAAGGGAGCATGTCCAGAACCTGCCGAGGTGGTCGTAGATCTCTGCGGGTTTCCAGTTGCCTGTGTTCTCGAGATTCCCTGCAGCGTGTGCAGCATCGAGCCGGTCGAGTTCTGCTTTGAGATCACCGAGTGAAGAGAAACTCAGCTCACGCCTTGGTGCCTGCTTGGTGTTGATCATGTGCATGCTCCTCTGTGTATGAGAAACTACTTCCGGGTGCAGATGCAACTGTTGCGTACTCTTGATCATTCCATGAAAAAACCCGCCAGAGGCGGGTTTGTGAAATCAGTTTAACGAGGGCATGATCAGGCGTTGGCTGCCATTTTCTCTGCCTTCTTGCGGGCGTCGTCGAGCGTGCCGACGTACATGAACGCCGACTCGGGGAGGTCGTCGCCCTCGCCTGCGACGAGGCGCTCGAACGAATCGATGGTGTCCTCGAGGCTGGTGTAGATGCCGGGGAAGCCGGTGAAGACCTCGGCGACGTAGAACGGCTGCGAGAGGAAGCGTTCGATGCGGCGTGCACGAGCCACGATCTGCTTGTCGTCCTCTGAGAGC
>WUAK01000190.1 GCA_009827205.1 Phycisphaeraceae bacterium
AGTCCTTGCCCTCGAGCGTGGTCAGATCGACCATCGAGAGCGCGAGCCTGAGCGCCTGCCCCTTGGATTCCTTCTTGATCGATCGGGTCGTGAAGCTCTTGGCGCGCTGGGCGGCCATTACGGCGTCAACGGTCGGGCTCGGCGGAAACTTCAGGGCGCTCATGCACCCATTCTAAGCCCCGCCCTCGGCCAGAACCTCGGAAAGAAACGAGTCCACGGCATCCGAGGCCGATTCTCGCCAGGATTCCTCGATCCAGAGCGTGTTATGGCTCCCGTCTTCGATCGTGTGCAGCGTCGAGTTGGGCGCCGCTTCGGCGATGTCCTGGCCGTCAGCGTGCGGGCTGATCGTGTCGTCTGTCCCGTGAAGAACGAGCAGCGGGCACGTGAGTGCCTTTGCCAACTCGGCGCGATCGAAGGGGGCCCATTTGCCGGCCCAGAGAGGCGATCGCTTTCGGAGCAGTCCCATGAACGCGAACCCCGGGCCGAGCGTCGTGCGCCAGGGCTGAGCGGATTGCGACACAACGTTCTTCGCGGGTGTGTATGCGAGTCGGTACGGCGCCTCGGCGATCACCGCGCGCACCCTGTCGCCCAGTCTTGTAGCGGCTGCGATCGAAACACCCGCGCCAAGAGACCAGCCGAACATGACGATCGGTGCGTCTGGCGAAACTTCGTCAACGAGCGCGAAGAGATCATCAACCTCTCCCACACCCAGATCGCTGCGACCTTCCGATTCGCCGTGCCCGGGCATATCCCACGCAACGATGCGGGAGCAGTGTTTGACGAACGGTTCGAGCCTGACCAGCGCATCGAGCTTGGCGTTGCCCCAGCCGTGCGTGAACACACAGACCGGGCCAGCTGGGTTGTCCCCGGTGATGTCCCACGCGACCAGCTCGTTGCCCCGTGAGTTGAACGACCACTCCTCGAACTCACGAGGCTCATCGAGTTCATTGGGTTCACCGGGCAGGCCGCGGCGCACCGCGGATGCGTACGTCTTGCGGGGCGGGTGCACGAGGCCCCAGAGCGTGTAGAAGACGATGAGAATCCAGCAGATGAAGAGCCCGAGTGCGAGCAGAAGCAGCAACCCCGTCATGAGCCGAGGAGCCGGGAGATGTCGTTGTAGGTTACGAACAAGAAGGTCGCCACGATCAGCACTAGCCCCGCGAGCGTCGCCGCGTTCTGGACCGCGATGGAAACGGGCTTGCCTGTGAATTGCTCCCAGAGCAGGAAGAGCATGTGTCCGCCGTCGGTGATCGGGATGGGCAGGAAGTTGATCACCGCGAGGTTCACGTTCACCAGCGCGAAGAAGAAGAGCAGCCAGATGAAGCCCTTGGAAACGACCACGGTCCCGATGTGCACGAGCCCGACGGGGCCGTTGAGGTTTCGTGGTGAGACCGAGCCCTCGAAGAGTCGCAGGAAGGTCAGGTAGGTGTTGGTCATCACCCGCTTGGTTTCGTGCAGGCCCATCCCGATCGCCTCGACTGGGCCGTCGGCCTTGAGCGTCGTGATCTCGGGCTCAAAGAGCACTGTGCTCAGGTTGAGCTGCCAGCGCATATCCGCGACATGCGCCGCCTGTTCTTCTGTAAACGCGAGATCGAGCTCGCGTCGGACTGGGTTGCCGTCTTGATCCGTGAAAGGCAGCTCGACCATGACGGGGACGGACGCTTCTGCTCCGTCGGCGAGCAAGGACTGCAGCGACCGCTGCATATCAGCAAAGCTCTCAACAGCTTCCCCGGCGATGCTGATCACCCGAGCGCCCGGTCTGATCAGGCCTCCATCGGTCGGAAGCGGGGAATCAAGCGTGGGCGGCGCTGCGAGGTATGTGTGGTCATGCTCATTTGAGATGGAGAATCCAACTGTGCCGTTGCGTTTCACCTTGAGCGTCAGATCGACGAGCTCGCTGCCTTCTTCGGTTCGGCGCAAAACTGTGACATCTACTGTTTCGCCTGCGCGTGATTTGACCTCGGCGACCCCGCGCGCCGTGCTCGGATAGCTCGTTGCTCCGATTCTGACGAACAAGTCGCCTTCTCTGAGGCCTTGGATGTATCCCTCTGCGTTCTCCGTGGGACTCGGACCGACCTTCATTACGGGTGTCAGCCCTGATAGATGCTGCCATCCCCTCTCTTCGCCCCCGATGAAAACAGGCTCTGCATCCAGGACCGGACTGGGCTGGATGACCGCGTCAACCGCCTCGCCCTCGTGCTCAAATGTCAGCGTTACCGATTCGCCCGCGGATGCGTTGGCGCGCTCTGAGATCTGCGCGATGTTCGTGATGCTTGCTCCGTCGATCGCAACAAGCCTTGAACCAAATGGAACGTTGCCGATGCCTGCCTGCTTGAAGCCCCTCTCGAAATCTGGAATCTGTTTCGAGCGTTCGGGTGATCGCAGGGTGGTTGTGCTGCCCGGCACGATCCCGATCTGCTGGAGTCCCATCTCGGTCTGGACGGGTGTCATCCGGAAGATGAGTTCTCCCTCGTACCCGTCACGCAGGGCGCGAACTTCGAGCTCGGCGTTGCCCTTGGCCATCGCGGTCGTCAGGACGACGTCATTGAAGGAGGCGGTCTTCTTGCCGTTGATCGAGGTGATCGTGTCACCGGGCTTCAGCCCCTGCTCGCTGATCCCCAGTTCCACCGCGTTGACGACCACAGCTGACTCTGCCGGAGACCCACTGGCGACGAAGCCCACCACGGGAGCTTCGGTCTTAAGCCCGACGTTGAAGACGACGATGTAGAGGATCGCGGCGGTGATGATGTTCATCGTCACCCCCGCGGAGATGATGATCATCCGCTTCCAGTTGGCCACGCTTGTGTAGCTGTCGGGCGCGTCGCTCCGGTACGTCGGGTGCGCATCGTCCTGCCCGAGCATCTTGACGTAACCGCCAAGCGGCAGAGTGTTGAGCCGGTACTCGGTCGGGCTGACCTCCTCTTCGGGTGCGGTTGCGCCGTCGGCTCTTTTGACGAGCCAGTCGTTGTACGCCTGCTCGCTCGAGCCTCTTCGGACGCCGAATCCCTTTCGATAGCTGAAGACCGCGTTGCCAAAGCCGATGGCGAAGGCCTGCACGCGCACGCCCGCCCACTTTGCTGCGATGAAGTGCCCGAGCTCGTGCAGGAAGACCACGAACCCGAATCCGATCAGGATCAGGCCTATGTCGAACATCTTGTACACGATGGCAAGGATCGGGTCCATGGTGAAGGGTATCGGCTCCGACTGTGTGGGGTGCTGAGCTTGAATCCCAAAACAAACGCCGGCTCGGGGTTTCCGAGCCGGCGGGGTCTGACACGTTGTCAGCAGTATGCCGGCGCGGGTATCACTTCTTGACGTACTTCACGGCGCAGCCGTACGCCTCGATCTCGGGCTTGATGATCTCGGTCTCACCAGCCAGGAGCTGGTTGACCGCGGTCTCGATGTAGTTGGTGCCGATGTTGCGGGCGCTGGAGGTCGAATCGATTGGGCCGATGTAGCGGACGATGCCCTCTGCATCAACGATGAAGATGTGCGGGGTGCGCTTGGCGCCGTATGCCTTACCGACTTCGCTGGTCTTGTCGAGCAGGATCGGGTACTCGATCTTGTACTGCTTCTCGGCTTCGAGGTTGCGCTCCTCGCCCCAGCCCTGCTTGCCGGGTGCTCCGGCTGAGTTGATCGCGAGGAACTCGACGTCCTTGCCTTTGAAGCCGGCGTACGTGGTCCTCATGGTGTCATGGTTCCAGTGGAACTTCTTCACGAACGGGCAGTCCGGGTTGAACCATTCCAGAACGACGATCTTGCCCTCAGCCGTGTAATCGCTGAGCTTGTGCTCGTTGCCGTGGATGTCGGTCAGGGTGAAGTCGGGAGCCTTGTCGCCGAGCTTGACGCCCTCGACTGCCGTGCTCTGCTGACCCATACCCGAGGCGAACGCGACGCCGAGCGTTGCGATACCCGCCGCGAGGATGCCCTTCCAGGTGCGTTTCACTGCGATGCTGTGCATGTTGACCTCCGTGGATTCTCTCTGCGGCTTCTCGCCGCGTGGTTTCTGTTATTGACTCTCAGATTCGGAATCGCCGAGGAAAGCGTTCGGCTTGCTTCCTCGTTTCACGTTGATGATCCAGAGCTTCTCATTGACTGGTGCTCCGGGGTTTCCATCCACTTTGTGGAGCCGGACCCAGCCGACGACGCGGTTGCTCTTTTCGAAATCAAACTCGATCCGGAGCGTTCCGGAATCGCTCGTGCCGCTTTCGAGCAGGTCGAGAGGCTTTGCGGAATCGGCTGCCGGGATGAACGACATGCCATAGCCCAGATGGTTCGAGAGCACGAGCGTGTCGCCCTCCCACATCACGATCACGGCATCGCCTCGCGCCCCGGTCAGGAGCTTGCCCGAAGAGCTGCGCGCCTCGGCGAACTTCTCTGCGTGCGCGCTGGGTTTGACTTTGGTCGCAACCTCCAGCTTCGTGCTTGCCTCGGCGAATTGGGGCACGCAGAGGTTGCTGTCACACACGAGCCACTCAAGGCTTGCCGAGATCACGATCTCTTCGCCGATCGGTGTAGACGGGTCGATGCTCACGGGCATCATCAGAAACAGGCGGTTCTCATACACATGATCGAGCACGCCTCCCGCCTGCTCGTAGCGGTATGGGGCCGGCCAGATAGGATCGCCAATCTCGACCCCATCGGGCTTGGACCAGACAGTGATGAGTGGTGCGCCAGAGTCGTTGAATGAGTCGGCGTACGTGTGGTATGACTTGTCGAGATCGAACTCGAAGGCCAGCATGGTCGACGTGTCCGGTGCGATTGTCTCGGTTTCGGAGATGAGGCTGACTCGGGAGTGCTCATCCGCCTGACCTAACCCGGGCTGCGCCGACGCAGAGACCGCGCAAGCGGCGATCGCGATGCAGGGGGTCATGCATTGGAGGGCCATCAGGCCTGTCCGCATCAGTGCTGCCCTTTCCGACAGGAAGCCGAACCAGTGAGCGGCTCGGACTATTCCCGAGTTCATTGTACGCACCGGTCAGGACATCGTTCGGTTGCGGCTCGCGGATGCACCCAGACGAGAATCCAGCAAAAAACAGCCCCGCCGAGGCGGGGCCGAGTAGAAGTTCAGTGACAAGATGCGGTTATCCGCGGCCGCTGAGGGTGCTCGTTGGGATCAGGCAATCGAGCCCTGGATGCCCAGCGGTGCACCGCCGGAGGACCAGCCGCCGCCGAGGAAGCCGTCGTAGTGGGTCAGTTGGGCGACCACGCCCGCTGTCGCGTCAATCTGCATCGAGAAGTAGTTGAGCAGCGGACGGCTCGCGACTACCTCGGGCAGGTTCTCGAGCCTGAGCAGGAGGAAGTCGTTGCTGCCGATGGTCTCCATGCGGACCCGCTCAGAACTTCCGTCGGCGAAGAAGAAGGTGATGGTGACATCGGTGTCAGCGTCGTTGGGGTTGTAGAACGAGAGCGACTCGGTGTACAGGTCACCTGCACGCGCTGGGTTCATGAAGGCGTCGCCGAAGTAGAAGGACTCGCCGGCTTGCGTGTACGCGGTGGTCGCGTCCGCGTCACCGCGCTGACGCTGGATAGTCGAGACCGCGACCTCGACATCCGAGGGGATCTCAAGACCCAGGGGCTCATGGGTGACAAACGCCAG